>CAZXWM010000262.1:0-1076 GCA_964644215.1 uncultured Phormidium sp. | reverse complement strand
CGGCTACCAACCTGACACCGCCGGGCGCATCATGACCCCGGAGTATATCTCCCTCAAGGAGCATCTGACGGTTAATGCGGCCCTGGAGCGGATTCGTCATTTGGCGGACACTACTGAGACGGTGTATGCCCTCTATGTGACCGATGCGGCTCGACATCTGACGGGAATCCTCTCCCTGCGGGATTTGGTGGTGGCGCAACCCGAGCAAACCGTCGGTGAGATTATGAACCGAGATGCGGTGTTTGTCCATACGAGCACCGACCAAGAGGAAGTGGCCCGCACCATCCAACGCTACGACTTCTTGGCGGTTCCCGTCGTCGATCGTGAACAGCGACTGGTGGGGATTGTCACCGTTGACGACATCATTGATGTGATTGAACGGGAAACCACTGAAGATATTTATGCTCTCGGCGGTTTGCAATCCGATGGTGAAGATTACTTTCAGATGAACCTGTTTCGGGTCTCCCGACAACGGGCCTCCTGGCTATTGATTTTACTGGTGACGAATGTCTTGACAAGTGCAGTTATTCGTGCTAACGAAGGGACTCTGAAACAATTAGTGGGATTAGCCATGTTTATTCCCCTGCTGATTGGGACTGGTGGGAATGTGGGAACCCAGTCCTCGACGGTAATTATTCGGGGGCTAAATATGGATAAAATCCAGACGGGGGGGGCGTGGCGCTTAATTCGGCGTGAGGCGATCGCCGGACTGATGCTTGGCAGTATGCTGGGGGCATTGGTGACGGTGGGAGCTTATCTCTTGCAAGGGGATATTATTATCTCCCTATCGGCTGGCGTCAGTCTCATCGCCATTGCGGTGTTAGCGTCAACCTCTGGGGCGGCCTTACCGATTCTCTTTAAGTCCCAAGGCTTCGATCCGGCCTTAATGTCAGCCCCTTTTATTACCACCTGCGTTGATGTGTTGGGGGTTCTGATTTACTTTACCGTGGCTCGGGTTCTCTTAACCCTGATTCCGACAGCCTAACCTCCCGTGAACGATGGCCGAAAAATCGCTAGGATACTGATATGCCAATGCTCAAGCCTCGGGAATCTGTCTATGCTCCTCGGTAGTAATT
>CAZXWM010000261.1:5823-6054 GCA_964644215.1 uncultured Phormidium sp. | reverse complement strand
TTCGGTGAACACGGCTGTTCACTGGCACAGATATTTTCACAGAAGGAGAGTATGACCACAAAAATTCTCGTTGTTGAGGATACCTCGGAGCTTGAACTCTTGATCACGCGTCAATTTCAGCACCGTATCCGTAGCGGTGAACTGGAATTTCTGTTTGCGTCAAATAGTGCCGAAGCAACCCAACATCTTCAGCAACATGCGGATATGTACGTGATGGTCAGTGACCTCCGT
>CAZXWM010000261.1:5361-5813 GCA_964644215.1 uncultured Phormidium sp. | reverse complement strand
GAATGGATGGATTTGCGCTGCTTGCTGAACTAGATGCCCAGTATCCTCTCCTCCACACGATTATTATCTCAGCTCAAGAAGACATGTCTGCTATCCGTACCGCAATGAATCTTGGGGCATACGATTTCCTTCTCAGGCCGATTGACTGCAATGATTTGGAAGCCACTCTGCATAAAACTCTCCGGCGTGTGCAGCAATTGCTCGCTGAGACGGCTTTGCGTAAGAAAGCTGAAGAACAAGCTTTGCAGCTCAATCCTAACTGTACCTTCTCTTTAGGAGTTAAAGCCTGGATTAGTTTTCATCAGCGACAGTGGAAAGCCGTCGTGCGGGCGGGAAGTCAGGGGATTTTTAAGTCCCAACAGACGCCGAGGGAAGTAGGAATCCGCTTCAAATCCTGGGTGTATCCCCTGGTGATTTCGGCCCTAGAACGAGCCACCGGTAAGACAGGCGGG
>CAZXWM010000261.1:2454-5351 GCA_964644215.1 uncultured Phormidium sp. | reverse complement strand
CAACGTCGTCTGCAAGCCTTCTTAACTGACGTTCCCCAACATCCTCTAGCGTTGGGATTGCAGGCTTGGTATCAGTATCAACAGGGAAATTTGGCTGCCTGTCGTCACAGTCTGGATTTAGCGCGTCGAACCCAAAATTCCCCAGAATGGGTTGACAAAAACAGTCTTTTAGTGTATGAACATCTCAAAGACTTAACCACCGCCATTCAACAGTATCAAACCTATCGGCAGCAGCATCCCGATTGCGCCTGGGTGAATTATCGCTTAGGAACTCTTTTGGCTCAACAGGGAGACTGGCGACAGGCTAAAGCCTATTTAGAACAAGCCGTGACGGAAGCCCCCCACCTGGCAGCCGCCCAGCATAATTTAGGTTGGGTGTTATTAAATATACAGAACTCTGAGGGAAATGTAGAATCGCCCCAAGCCTTATTGATGGCCTATCGTCAGGCGGCGATCGCCTACGAACAGCAAGGCGATGTCCAAAACGCCCAACAGTTGCGATCGGCGTTTCAGACTCTCAACATTAACCTTTAACCAAGAAATGGGGCTGATGATCTTGGCTTCACTAGAGGGTATTTTTGTTAATATCCCTCCGTCTTTAGGCGATCGCCACACTTCCTTGACGCAGGTTTGGCGGTTGAAATGCCAAAACAATCAAGTCAGGGGAGATTCCCAACCTCAGGAGATCCTCAATCACCCCCTCTTCCGTCCAATCTTCCTCAATGAATATCTGTCCTGCCTTAAGTCGGAGGTGAATCTGTACCGTTTTCACCCGCTGTGAGTTTTCCCAACCCATCAGCAACAGCAAATAGTTATCACTCTCTTCATCAATGATGGGAACTGTCTCTAGGGTTGAATCAGCTTGCAAGTTGAGCTGATGGTAATCCCAGAGAACTTGCCGAACCGCAGCTTGCAACTCAATTGCGGTCATCGCCTCGCCTCCAATGCTTTCCCTCAGCCTAACATTGATGCCTCTGGCCCAAACTGTGGCCGAAAGATGTTGTGGGAGGTAAAAAATCTGCTACTGTGACAATCAGATTTGAGACATCCAGACGTGCAACCGAGGTAGATCATGCGAATTCTCTTTGTGGGGGCAGAAGCCGCACCACTGGCTAAAGTGGGTGGAATGGGCGATGTAGTTGGCGCACTCCCCCGGTATCTGCGGAAACTGGGCCATGACGTGCGGGTGTTTATGCCCTATTACGGCTTCCTTCCCGACAAAATCGAGATTCCGAAAGACCCTGTTTGGTGGGGCCAGGCGATGTTCCAAGACTTCGCTGTCTATGAAAGCAAACTTCCTAAAACGGATGTCCCCCTCTATCTGTTTGGCCATCCGGCATTTATGCCCCGTCGCGTCTATCATGGTGATGATGAGGATTGGCGCTTTACTCTCTTTGCCAATGGGGCGGCGGAATTTGCCTGGAATTACTGGAAACCTGATATCATCCATTGTCATGATTGGCACACCGGGATGATTCCCGTTTGGATGAATCAGTCTCCTGACATTACCACGGTGTTCACGATTCATAACTTGGCCTACCAAGGTCCCTGGCGGTGGTATCTCGATCGCATCACCTGGTGTCCTTGGTATATGCAGGGCCATAACACCATGGCCGCCGCTGTCCAATTTGCCAACAAGGTCAATACGGTCTCCCCCACCTACGCCGAACAGATTAAAACGGCTGAATATGGGGAAAAAATCGAAGGTTTGCTCTCATTTATTAGTAGCAAACTCAGCGGCATTCTTAATGGGATTGATACAGAAAGTTATAACCCCAAAACCGATGCCGCTCTGAAGCAAAACTATACCGCTGACACGGTTGAAAAACGTGCTGCCAATAAAATCGCGCTCCAGGAAGAATTGGGGTTACAAGTCAATGCTGAGACCTTCATGATTGGCATGGTGACGCGGTTAGTCGAACAGAAGGGGATTGATTTACTGCTGCAAATCCTCGATCGCTTTATGGCCTATAGTGATTGTCAGTTTGTTCTTTTGGGAACCGGCGATCGCTACTACGAAACCCAGATGTGGCAACTCAGCAGCCGCTATCCTGGACGCATGGCCAGCTATCTCCTCTATAACGACCAATTGGCCCGCCGCATCTACGCCGGAACCGATGCCTTTATGATGCCGAGTCGCTTTGAACCCTGTGGGATTAGCCAAATGTTGGCCATGCGGTATGGCTGTCTCCCCATTGTTCGGCGCACGGGGGGGTTAGTCGATACCGTCTCCCACCATGATCCCATGGAGGAATCGGGGACTGGGTTCTGTTTTGACCGCTATGAGGCCCTAGATTTATACACCTGTCTCGCTCGCGCTTGGGAGTCGTTCCGCTATAAGAACGACTGGCGCAAGTTACAACAACGGGCAATGCGTCAAGACTTCAGTTGGCGCAAGTCGGCGGTGGCCTATGATAATCTCTATCGGGATCTCTATGGACTGCCCCATCGAACCGATGAGGAACTGCCGAAATTGTTTGAACAAGCTGAAGAGTTTACCACGGTTCAATAGTTAAACCCTAGTTAAACGATGCCCCCGGCGATGAGCGCATCACTGGGGGCATTTAGGTTTATAAGTCCAGACATTTTGTCACCTTTAAAGGTTTTACCATGAACGTTAGAGCCATTATAGAATGGGATGAAGTCTCTCAATTGTATTCGGCAACTTGTCCAGAGTTGAACTTTGTCTCGTCGTTTGGAGAAAGTCGCGAAGAGGCGATCGCCCAGCTTAAGGATGCGATCGCTCTCATGTTAGAGCCAATCCCGGAGGCACTGGTCTAGGCAATACTATTCTTCGATCGCCTTGCTAGAGGTCAACACCGGGGGAGGGCACGCCACTTGCGGATTGCCCCTACAATTTCTGGACCGGGCAACCACAAGGGATTGCCCCTACAATT
>CAZXWM010000261.1:0-2354 GCA_964644215.1 uncultured Phormidium sp. | reverse complement strand
GGATTGCCCCTACAATTTCTGGACCGGGCAACCACAAGGGATTGCCCCTACAATTTCTGGACCGGGCAACCACAAGGGATTGCCCCTACAATTTCTGGACCGGGCAACCACAAGGGATTGCCCCTACAATTGGTTAACTTGCGACTTGTTCCGGTGTCTCGGCTGTCTCGGCCACAGCTTTGGTTTTCTCTTCGATGGAACTCATCAACGATTCATACGGCTGAACGAACTTGTCGATGCCTTCGTCAATCAACTCTGCCATCACCGAGTCCAGGTTAATTTGGATATCGGGGTGGTTGAGATGTTCAATGACTTGATAGGCCGCTTTGACATTCTGATGAACCGTATCTGCTTGCGGTTGACCGTGGTCTGCAAAGGCGTCTAGTGTACTGGGGGGAATGGTGTTGACGGTGTTGTCGGCCACCAGTTCCTCGACGTACATGACATCGCTGTAGTCCGGGTTCTTGGTACTGGTACTGGCCCAGAGGAGTCGCTGAGGACTTGCGCCATGTTCGGCTAACGCTTGCCAGCGATCGCTGCTGAAAATATCTTCGTAGGCTTGATAGGCAATCTTGGCATTGGCGATCGCCACCTTCCCTTTGATCGAGTTGATCAACTCAGCATCTGCACCAGCTTCGAGGCGCTCATCTAAGGCCTCATCGATTTTACTATCAATGCGGCTGAGGAAGAAACTGGCTACCGAGGCGATATTATCCACCGGCTGTCCATTTTGAACCCGAGTTTCCAAGCCACGAATATAGGCCCAGGCCGCTTGTTTGTAGTCTTCTACTGCAAACAGGAGGGTGACATTGACGTTGATTCCATCGGCGATCGCCTGTTCAATAGCCGCAAACCCCTCTAAGGTTCCGGGAATCTTAATCATCACATTGGGGCGATCGACCGCGTTATTAAAGCGCCGCGCTTCTGCCAGGGTGTCTTTCATGTTCCGCGCCAGATGGGGCGACACCTCAATGCTGATATAGCCGTCTTTCCCATTAGTTTCATCATAAATGGGGCGGAAAATATCACAGGCGTTGCGGATATCTTCAAAAATCAAGGATTCATAAATCTGTTCTGGGGATTTCTCCGCCTCGACCCCTGCCCGGATGTCGCCATCATAGACTTGGTTGCCGATAATGGCTTTTTCAAAAATGCTGGGATTCGAGGTGATTCCCCGTAAATTCAAACTTTCAATCTGAGACTTTAGCTCACCCGATGCGATCGCAGACCGGTTGAGATTGTCCATCCAGATGCTTTGACCGTAGTCAGCAAGTTTTTGCAGGTTTTCGTTACTCATACGAGAATCTCCGTAAACGTCAGGTTAGCAGTCGCTTCCGCGTTTAGAACTACAAAAAAATGGGTAACAGTTGACAAATTTTATATTTTGTGGTAGCCTATCTCGGGTAGATTATCGAGCTTAGAAGCTGACTGCCTAAGGTCATTCTAACGGGAAATTCTAGCATCAGCACTCCCCCAAAGGATGGAGATCCGATTACGGGCGAGTCACGGGCGAGGATGAAAACCCAAATCGACCCATCACGTCGGCTTAATCACCTCAACCACCATACGAAGCGACTGAATCAAATTGTTATAGACCTGACTTTCCCGTAACAACAGTTGCCAGTTTACCTCAGGCTCAGGATAACGCTGAAACCAGACCGAACTGGGTTGATAGGAAATATCCCGTAGCTCAAAATTCACCCCCAAATTCAAGCCCAAACTCGAACAGGCGTAGCCCCGTTGATTCCACTCCCGATTCAGCCGCTGGGAAAACATCCGTACCCCCAAAGGAGTCACCGCCCGCACATGAGTCGGGTCATCATAGAAATTATCATGACGGTGATGGGGAACCTCAATAATCAGCTTCGCCCTCGGTTGACAGATGCGGTACAGTTCCTGCCAAATTTTCAGATAAACCTTGGGATCACCTCCCAAATGTTCCAACACCTGAATCAACTGAACCTCCGCCACCGTATTATCCGACCAAGGCCAAGGGAAGGTCTCCAAATCCAGAACCAGATCCGGCGTTCCATAGAGATCCACATTGACATAGCCCTCCATCGGACGATAGCCACAGCCGAGATTCAGCCGCAGATTCGCCGATTGGGGGACAGCCGAGGGAAAGAGAATAGACATGGTTAACACCCGAGAGTTCAAACAAAAACCCGGTGAGTTCTCAGGGAGAAGCGTCACCGGGTTCAATCAAGCAATAAAGCCTCAGCGGAGACTAGAAGCCGCGACGAGCCCAGACTACCAGAGTGATCGAAAAGGTAAAGGTCGCGAGAAGTCCCGCCCAGCCAGCACTTAAAATATCCATAGTTTTTGAATGACAGACAACCAGATTGCTAGGCTCT
>CAZXWM010000260.1:0-6136 GCA_964644215.1 uncultured Phormidium sp. | reverse complement strand
ATTGGGAAAACCTGGGTCAACGCTCTCGGGACTGGATGGGCGATCGCGCCTACCCCTTTATGCTACGCTTACTCACTGACGCTCCTCTCTATTTATCGCAAGAATCCGCCGAACCGCTCATTCCCAGTTTGCGCTATTTCTGGGCCAATATTGCCGATGGGGATGCTCAATTTGACTTTGCTCATTTTCCGATGCAACCTCGCCAGTTTTTTGAATCCTTCTCAGCGATAACGGAGGAGGGACATTTGGCGTTGATTGACAATCATATCGCTCTCAAACTAACGTCATCATGCTAATCTCCTTGTCCTCCCTCTCCTGGTTTCTCTTATTCCGCTAATGCTCTCCAACGCCAAACTCCGACGCTGGGCGATCGCCTTTCTTCTAGGACTTTTCCTGGTCATTATTGGCGGAGAACTCCTAATTGATAAGATTGCGATTTTTGGCTTTCACGACATTGTAAATGTTGATAATCCTCAACAGAAACTCCCTCAACGTCCTGAATTTGCTGCGGACTATAGTATTAGTCAATTCGAGGAATTTCTCCGGGAATTGTTAGAGCGAAACTATTGGGTTTTATCATCTCAAGACCTCTATAACTACTATTATAAACAGCCAACAGATCCACTTCCTGAACTCTACAAATCTCGCCCTAAAGTTATGATTACTATTGATGATGGCTATCGGGATGCTCATCTCAATGTTTTGCCGCTTTTGGAGCAACTTTATCGAGAAACCGGCAAGAAAATTACGGTGGTTTGGTTTGTTAACTCCTCATTTATGGGAGTTCCGGGAACCTATTTAGAACACGCCAGTTGTGAGGAGTTACGGGAGGGAGTTATTCGGGGATATTATGACATTCAATCTCATGGGGCGAATCATGAAGATTTGACTCTAATTTCTGATGAAGATGTTGATAAAGAGGTGGGGCGATCGCAACAGGAACTAAGGGACTGTTTAGCTGGCTTGGAGGGGAATGAAACGGTTGCGAATCATCTCTCTTATCCCTTTGGGGCGATTGATGACAACGCCTTGGAGATTGTCAAAACCTATCATCAATCGGGCTATTTATATAATACCCGAAGTTTGCGGCTAACTCCCTTTCGCGATCGCTATTTTATCCCTCGTCAAACGGTGAACCGAAATACCTCAGTGGGCCGTCTTCTCCGTTTGGCGGCTGGGGGCTGGTTTTAGGGATTTGGCATCCGAATTGGGAAATCCCGCGTTACTCTTGGAACTAGAAGCCATGATTCTAAGAGCGACTGAGCCTCCTTAATCTTTGTGAATCAACAGAAACCTGGCTTCTTGTCTCTCAGGAATTTATTTGCTAAACTGAAATAGCATTGAATAAAAATGAGAGCCATAGCTTATGCAAATTCGAGGTATTAAACGAGGTAAAACTATTGAGCTAACGGAAAATATTGCCATCCCTGATGGCCATGAAATTATCCTGGAAATTCGCTCACCCCTCACCCAGACACCAGAAGAGCATTGGCAGCAATTCTGTCAACTATTTGGGGCTTGGTCAAACCAACCCGATTTAGATGCCACCTTTACAGCGATCGCTGAAGAACGCCATCAAAACCACGGTCGAGAAGTATTTGATTTTGATTGATTCATGTATTTGCTAGATACTAACATCTGTATCGCTTTACTTAAAAATCATCCCAATGCTGTCCCTAGATTCGCCCAGCACTTTCAATCCTCCTAGGTGAGATAGGTAGGCGCGGACTTCTGCTACTCCCATCTCTTTGGGGTGGCGTTTTTGGTGAAAGAGGATGAAGTCTCGGATATAGTAGAGATAGGACTTCTCGGTTTTGCGACTGAGATGCCGAAAACGGATGGCTTGGCGCAGGCGATCGAGGAGTTTGGGTGGTTGAGGCACTTCTATGACAGGACTTGCGGTAAAAGACGACCAAAGCGGGTGTTAGACCGCCAGTGCTTGACAACACCCTCCAGGGATGAGTTATCTTGCAGATGCGGTCTAATAAATAGTTAGCTGGTAAAACCCTACCCAGCTTTTAACATAGTGTTAAGCATATTGTGATGTCCAAGTAAACCATGCAAGCAAATGTCGTTTTTACTCCAGGATTTTTGCCGGAATACACTTACAATGATCGAGATCAGCTTAAACTTGAACAACGTCTCTCAGAAGCGATCGGGACACGAGGTTTTATTTGCTCTGTTTCTGGACTATCTAAAAGTGGTAAGACTGTTCTCTGTGAGAGTGTAATAGGTAAAGAAAAAATGCTCCTTGTTACTGGAGGGGGCATAAGCAACGAATCCAGATTTTGGCAAAAAGTTCGTAAAAAACTACAACTACCCTCATCCAGATCTATCTCTACGCAAGATACACAATCCTCACAACTTGCAGGTAAATCGGAAGCTGGATTGCAAATACCTCTAGTATTTAATGCAAAAGGTGGAATTGATGGGAGCTTACTAGAGGGCAATCTCAAGGCGAAACTAATCAATATGATGGCACTGATGGCACTGAGTTACTGGAATTTATAGGGCAAAATGGATACAGGCTTGTTGTTGACGACTTTCACTATATTAGCAAATTTGTACAGCAGTCACTTGCAGAACAGTTCAAAGAGGTAGCGAGACTTGGTACGGCAATTGTAGTTGTATCAGTAACACATCGTAGTGATGACGCAATTCGGGCAAATCCAGATTTACGTGGACGAGTTTCCTGTATAGATATTCCCTCCTCGCGCCGTTTATGTCGGGCGTTGTGTGGTAAGAGTACGCCAGTTTGGGATTGCTGATTAGATATGGAGAAACTTAATGCCAACAATTTCAATGTTCTACGGGATTATTATTCGGATGTATTATGCGCCGAAGGAACATCCGCCGCCGCACTTTCATGTATACTATGGAGAGCATAAGGCGACTATTGATATCCTTACCTGCGAAGTCATTCAAGGAGACCTCCCAAGGAAACAAACTAAGCTTGTTCTAGCGTGGGCGGAACTTCATCAGGAAGAGCTGATGGCTGATTGGATGCTGGTAATGAATGGTGAGGAACCGTTCAAAATTCAGCCGTTACAGTGAGAGGTTAAATTATGTATCCATCTGTAAAACACGTCACTCCAACCGAGGATTATCTTCTCTCAATTGACTTTGATAACGGAGAGATAGGAATCCTGGATATGAAACCCTACTTGGACTTTGGCATTTTTCAGCGCCTCAAGGATCTCAGTGCATTTAATCGGGTTCGCGTTTCATTCGATACCATAGAGTGGGAGTCAGGGGCAGACCTTGATCCTAAGTTTGTTTACAACAAAAGCCAGCGTTCGATCGCACAACAAGGCGCTGCATCCGACGCGAAAAAGCGGCGCGGCTGAGCGCGGCGTTAGATCGCCCTTTTTTAATGATTTGCCAACTTGCGGAATGTTGGCTAAACCCCTCATCCCCAACCCCCACAGGGGGGAGAAAGGGAGCTAGATAGTCCCTCTCCTGACCTGGGGAGAGGGATTTAGGGTGAGGGATGCGCAGGGGGATCGGCTTGCAGTTTTTGGCCAATGGTGGGTTCTGTACCGGCGAGGATGCGTTGACTGTTAGCGCGGTGGCGGACTAACACATAAAGACCCGCCATCACCCCTTCGCTTCATTGTGCTGTCATTAGCACGGACCTACCTGCTCAGGCGATAGACATTAAAGATTAATCAGTTCGGTAAGATGCCTTAGCGATCTCGTAACGCATCTTAACAAGTTAATTCGTAGTCCGATCGCAGTAGCAGATAGCAAAGCTTATCGACCAGATTAAAATAAAGGGGTACAGTTGAAACGAGGTTAAGCCGATGTCAGTTAACCAACTCCGCTACAGTAAAGAGGAATTTGCTCGACGTGGCAACGAGATCTATGAATCTGAAGTGCGCTCTCAAGTTGAGGAAGGCAATCATGGGAAGATCGTGGCGCTCGATATCGAGACAGGAGCCTTTGAACTAGCCAACGATACAATGACTGCCTCGGATCGACTGCTTGAGCGCTATCCAGATGCCCAAATTTGGTGCGTTCGGATTGGGCACAAAGGCGTTCATCGCTTTGGCGTAGGTCGTCTGCTGTAACGTTATACGGATGGGGATATCTGCCAAATTCTACTTGCCAGGAAACGGTCATCGGTTGGGGTTCAAACAATAATCCGCTACTGGAGGCAACGATCGCACCCCCAGCAATTCCTACCCCCACCGCCTGAATGTCATCCTGGAGTTTTTGCTACTTTTCTTGAATGTGGCGATCGCGTTCGGCTTGGTCAACTTCCACCTGTTTCTGAATACCCACTAACCCAGTTCATCTAAAGGACTGCGACCCCCTCGACCGTAGGCATTCAGTCAACCGCATCCTAGTCCCGTAGAGTAGGCGGATGACCAAGGCCTCCGGGTCATCCCCTTTCTTATCGACCGCAAGGTGAGACAGGTAGGCGCGGACTTCTGCTACTCCCCTCTCTTTGGGGTGGCGTTTTTGGTGAAAGAGGATGACGTCTCGGATATAGTGGAGATAGGACTTCTGGGTTTTGCGACTGAGATGCCGAAAGCGAATGGCTTGACGCAGGCGATCGAGGAGTTTGGCTGGTTGAGGCGCTTCCATGACAGGACTTGCGGTAAAAGACGACCAAAGCGGGTGTTAGACCGCCAGTGCTTGACAACACCCTCCAGGGGTGAGTTATCTTGCAGATGCGGTCTAATAAATAGTTAGCTGGCTTCGCTTTTTGGTGGAGACGGCAATTTAAGGCTTACTATTGGGTGCAAATGCCTCAGTAAACTTCTAGCACCAAGGCTCAAAATCACAATGAGAATTGCCTCGCTTTCTTTTCAACAGTTTGCCAAGATTCTTGCTTCAGGTCTGACAACCATAGCAACAATTACTGCAATCAATACAGCGTGGTGGTGGAAGCACGGTTAGACTGAATCCTTGATAAAAGAAATCACCGACAGTCAGGCTATTTTAGGTTTAAACTGCTAACAGAACCCGTTTTATGGCTTAATAAGCCTCAACCATAAGGGTAGGTTAGGATAAGGTAATCTACCCTTGATCCTTGTGGTTTGAAATAGGTATAGCTTACTTCGAGATCATTCTATATGCAGATTATGGAAATTCATGAACTTGTTGTTGAGATGAAATTACTGGAGCGCCGATTGACTCTTTACGAGGAAAAATATGGCGTTCTGAGTGAGGATTTTTACAAAGCTCTCTTTGCTGGTAATCTTGCTCGCTATGACGAATATGACGAAACCCGCACTGACTTTAGCCGTTGGAAGGGGATATACGAAACATGGCTTCGCCGAAAACGGTCATACACGGAGCAGATAAATCAACGTGAGCTAGCTGAGACGCTACGTTTTCGGCCAACTTATTAGAGTATGAGCGAAACCCCTCTGAAATCTTTGTCGGAATATAGCCGCTTTGTGTCGCAAATTTTAAGTCGCCCAGATGTCGAACATTCTACAGTGGTGGTTTGGTCTAATAGCCCATACACAGGAACGGTAGAGGGTGAAGTGTGGTTCAAGGGAGATGTAAGACTCCGGATGAGAGAGGAGCTTGATTTTGACGCGGAGTTGATTGCTTCTTACGGATATGAGGTCTACCGAGGTGGTGAAAAGTTGTACTGGTATGACGATTTACCGCATCCGCAAGATCCATCACTCGCATCAACGTTTCCACATCATAAGCATATTCCACCCGAAATAAAGCGAAATCGAGTTCCAGCACCAGATATCAGTTTTACACGTCCAAACCTACCTACTTTAATTCAAGAGATTGAAGCATTGATAGCACAAGCCTGAACGTACACACGCCAGCTAACACTGCGTTGGTGCGGACGGTACAGAGGTTATCGGTGGGTAGTCAAGGATATCTGCCGCCGCACAACTTCAACGTTAGATCGCCCTTTTTTAATGATTTGTCAAGTTGAGATACGATCGCCGTTAGTGCGATCGCCCTTTTTCAATCCCATATTTGGCCGCTTTGAAGGCGAAATAAGCCACTAGACTACTGATGGCGATCGCACTCAAAAACGGATGGGGATATCTGCCAGATTCGGCTTGCCAGGGAAAGGTCATCGGTTGGGGTTCAAATAATAATCCGCTACTGGAGGCAACGATCGCACCCCCAGCAATTCCCACCCCCACCGCCT
>CAZXWM010000259.1:0-6173 GCA_964644215.1 uncultured Phormidium sp. | reverse complement strand
AAGATTCCATTTGTCTGTACGGATGATTGAGGTGGGTTTCTTTGTTGCCATAACGCTATGATAACCCAAGGCTTTTCGAGTGAGCGCGGCGGCTCCTTGACCCCCACCTGCTGACGCGAGGTGGACCGAATGCGTCGCTATTTTTGTTCAAAGAATACAGAAAAAAGAAGGTACTCGGGCTGCTCTCTATACAACCGCTACAGGAGAACACCGAGTTGTGACGCCAGTTTCTAACGATCGCTTGGGAATCTAACGTGTGGGATTCGTTTGCACGAGCCGCTGTGACCTAACCGACTCCGCCTGGCGCGAGTCGGTTAGGTCTTCGATCATCGGCAGTGCGACAAAACTACTGAGCAACAAACTAATACAAAACAGAGAAAGCCAGCTGGAATGATGGGAGGTTGCTGTCGTTAAACGTTTCATGAGTGTCTCCTGATGGTTGCCTGCTCCTCGGTGTAGTGACGCTCTCAAGTCTCTCAATTCCATCATGTTTGGGTTGCTATGGAACCTTTACCCGAGCCGCTTTTAAGTCTTATTGAAGGCGATTTGCGTGTTTATACTGACGTACTGCCCCTTAGTTTAACCAAGGTGAGATAAAACGTCAAGAGGCGATCGCGAGTATTTTTTAGACAGTTTATTTTTGACGTTCTAATATGAATAAAAACCTTGAATTAATGAAATTACAGGATTATTTTTTGTCTTATTTAATCTGACGACTATAGCCAATATGAGTTCTCCATGTTATCTCGGTGTCCGCAAGTCCCCGTAATTTCACTGATGGTAAAGCGATGACCGGACCCGTTGCGCCTTGCTCAGTTATGGATCTTGGGGAAACCCTGTTATACTGTCGATTTGGCGGGTTCACTGTCCATATCTTCAGCCTCCGTAATGTCACGGTGGTGTATCCTGATCAACTGTGCCATATCAACGGCCAACGGCGCTATGACTGACCAAGATCGTCTTGAATCCTTAAAAGCCGGGGTTTTGAGCGCCCTAACCGTTGTCATTGCCGATAGTGGGGTGGCCCTGTATCTAAGTTCGCGACTCGATGAATTGGGGTTGCGTCTAGCGATTGTGGCCGTCAGTGGGTTTCTCTTCGGAGTCACCTATCGCTATGCGGTGCGGGGAGACGCCAACCCCCATCTCAAATCGGGGGTGGTTGGGGCGTTTGGCTTGGTGCGAGGGTTGGCGCAACTCGAAGGGTTAGAGATGTCCGAGGTGGTGGGGGCGATCGCCCTATTATCCCTCTTTGAAAGTTTAGGACTGTTTGGCCTGGCCGGACTGGGCCTCGATGTTGCTCTCAGACGCAGTTGGGTGAAGCCGAGGCTTTAACAAGCTGCTACGGTGAATAAATATCACGATTTTGAGAGGAACCTATGACAACGATTAACATTGGCGATCGCGCCCCCAACTTCACCCTAAAAAACCAAGATGGCGAGTCCGTCAGTCTCAGCGATTTTAAGGGGAATAAAGCCGTCGTGCTGTATTTCTATCCTAAAGACGATACCCCCGGCTGCACCGCCGAATCCTGCGCCTTCCGAGATAGCTATACCACCTTTAGCGATGCGGGAGCCGAAGTTATCGGAATTAGCGGCGATTCCGTCTCCTCCCATAAACAGTTCGCCCAGAAACACAACCTCCCCTTCACTCTCCTGAGTGATCAAGGGAACCAAGTTCGCAAACTCTATGGCGTTCCGGCGACATTGTTTATTCTCCCCGGCCGTGTCACCTATGTCATCGACAAAGAGGGAGTTATCCGTCATATCTTTAACTCCC
Organism: uncultured Phormidium sp.; assembly: GCA_964644215.1. GTDB lineage: Bacteria > Cyanobacteriota > Cyanobacteriia > Cyanobacteriales > Geitlerinemataceae > Sodalinema. Next base: position 4,397 of record CAZXWM010000259.1, on the reverse strand, counting down.
TACTGGACGTCCAGGGACATATCAACGAATCCCTGAAAGTCCTGCAAAACGCCTAATCCCCCTAGGAGGTGACTGGGTGAGTCTGTGCTGACTCAGCCGTGGGAACTTGGGCTAGGGCTGCGGTTAACACCTCAGCCCCAGCACCGGGGATATGGGCGTGTTCGCTGAGATAGCGTTTCCAGGCTTTGGTTCCCGGTTGTCCGGTAAACAACTGCAACATATGACGAGAGATGCTGTGGAGTTTGTAGCCATGAGCCACCCAGCGATCGCAATAGCCGAGCATTCCCTCGACAACCTGAGAGCGAGTGGGAAGGGGATGCTTGTCTCCGTAGATATCGCGATCAACCGTTGCCAGCAGAAAGGGATTGTCATAGGCGGCCCGGCCTACCATCACCGCATCTACATATTGATATTGGTCGCGAATCGGGTCGAGTCCCTTAAAGCCACCATTGATTTCAATAAACAGGTGAGGGAAGTCTCGTTTCAGACGATAGACATCCTCATAGCGTAGGGGGGGAACCGTGCGATTTTCCTTGGGACTTAGCCCTTTTAACCAAGCTTTGCGGGCATGAACGGTAAATCGTTGACAGCCCGCCTCCGAGACGATACGCACAAACTCCGCCATATCTTCATAGCGATCGCACTCATCGACGCCAATGCGATGTTTCACCGTCACCGGAATCTTCACGGCCCGCGTCATGGCGGCGATGGCCTGGGCCACCCGCTCGGGTTCTTGCATCAAGCAAGCACCAAAATTACCATTCTGGACGCGATCGCTCGGACAACCCACATTTAAGTTCACCTCGTCATAGCCCAAATCCTGAGCAATACGGGCGCATTCAGCCAGTTCTCGGGGATTGTCCCCACCAATTTGTAAGGCTAGGGGTTTTTCTTGGGGAGAAAATCCCAGCAGTTTTGCCCGTTTTCCATGCAAAATTGCCCCAGTTGTCAACATCTCTGTATATAACAGGGGGCGGCGTGCGATTTGCCGGATGAAAAAGCGAAAGTGGCGATCGGTTCGATCCATCATCGGGGCAATACTGAGGGGGTTGCCAATAGCCATTCCACCCTGTGCCACCGTTTCGCCTTGTGAAGACTCGGCAAAAGTCGCAGTCGTCGTCATAGTCATAAATACTTACTGGTACGTCTTACCATTGCGGCTCCCTGGTTGTATCGTATCTTAGAAACCGATGGACTGCGATCGCCCATTCTGTGAACAATCTTGAACTTAAACCACAACTTGACCTGTGACTGTCCCCTCGTCCCCGCCACCACCGCGCCGTTCTCCCCTCTTTCCCCGCTACCGAGATCTCGGGGCTAAACTCACCTGCTTTTCCGGCTGGGAGATGCCCCTACAATTCCAGGGGATTCGCCAAGAACATCAGGCCGTGCGCCAACAGGTGGGAGTGTTTGATATCTCCCACATGGGCAAATTCCTCCTCAAAGGCGGCAATCCCCTAGAGGCCTTAGACCCCCTCGTTCCCTCAGATTTAAGCCGTCTCAAGCCCGGTAAAGCCCGCTATACCCTGCTTTTGAACCCCGAGGGGGGCATTCTCGATGACCTAATTGTCTATCGTCAGGCTGAGGATGAGGTAATTTTAATTGTCAATGCCGCTACCCAAGAGGCCGATAAAGACTGGCTTCAAGCTCATTTACCCGAGAAAACCCAACTGCGCGATCGCAGCGAAACCCAAGTTCTCCTCGCCCTACAAGGTCAACTGGCCCAATCAGTCCTCCAGCCTCTCGTTGACATCAACTTGGCTCAACTTTCGGTTTTTAACCATGGTCAGACCCAAATTTTCGGAGATCCCGCCTTCATCGCCCGCACCGGCTACACCGGAGAAGATGGCTTTGAAATCATGCTCCCTGCCGCAGCGGGACTGAACCTCTGGGATACTCTCCTCGAACAAGAGGTGGTTCCCTGCGGACTGGGTGCGCGAGATACCTTGCGCCTAGAAGCCGCTCTCCCCCTCTATGGGCAAGACATGGACGAGCAAACCACACCCCTAGAAGCGGGATTAGACTGGCTGGTGCATCTTGAGCGCAAAGGCGACTTTATGGGCCGTTCTGTCTTAGAACAGCAGGCGGCCGAGGGACGGCCACGGCAACTGGTGGGAATTGCCATGTTGGGGCGATCGATTGCCCGTCATGACTATCCCTTATTTCAAGAGGGAACCCCCGTGGGACGAGTCACCTCCGGCGCACCCTCACCCACCTTAGGCATCAACATTGCTTTAGGCTATGTTCCCCCGCACCTGACCATTCCAGGACAAGGGCTAGAGGTCGAAATCCGAGGCAAACGGCATCGGGCCGAAGTCGTTAAAACACCGTTTTATCGGCGCTCCTGATAACGAGGTAGGCCCTTGCCCCTTGCCTAAATCAGCTTAACCGACGAGCGATCGCCCCCTCATACATGGCCCGCATCTGAGACAAGGAGAGACTCAGTAGCGTTTCCCCCTCCGACGACACCTGCAACGACTCACCGAACACCGTCCCCAGTCGTTGCCAAGACCCCGATAACTGCTCGTCTAAGTACGCTTCCCAAGCCGTCACATCCTGCGGGGAGACGGAAACCACAATCCGCGCTCCTCCTTCCCCAAACAGCAGCGTATCCCAACGGCCTCGACGAGGCAGATCCACCGTGACGCCCAAATTGCCCGACAAACAGGACTCCGCCAACGTTACCGCCAGGCCTCCTTCGGAGACATCATGGGCCGAGTTGAGCCAACCTCGACGAATCCCCTGACGACAGACTTCTTGCACCGCCTTCTCTAAAGCCACATCCACCCGAGGCGGTTTCCCGGCCACCGTCTGATGCAGCGTCGCCAAATACTCCGAAGCCCCTAACGTCGGCGCGGCTAAGGCATCTTGCGTCTCGGTGGAGACTCCCAACAGATACACCTCATCCTCGGCCTGCTGCCAACCTTGGCCACAAATCTGCTCAAGATTCTCAATCAAGCCCACCATCCCCACAACGGGAGTCGGATAAATCGGTGTCGGCTTCCCCTCACTATCGAGGGTTTCGTTGTACAGAGAAACATTTCCCCCCGTCACTGGAGTGCCAAAGTCCTCACAGGCCTGGGCCAACCCCTCACAGGCACAGGCTAATTGCCAATAGCCAATGGGGTTCTCAGGACTGCCGAAATTAAGGTTATCAGTGACGGCTACTGGTTCGGCCCCCACACAACTGAGATTGCGGGCCGCTTCAGCCACCACCGCTTTTGCCCCCTCGGTGGGATCGAGATAGACATAACGAGAATTACAATCGACCGTCGCGGCAATCCCTCGCGTCCAGTCCTGGCCTGACGCTTGGCTTTCTTGGGGACGCAAGCGCACCACGGCCGCGTCAGCCCCACCTGGCACAATCACGGTGTTGTTCTGCACCTGGTGGTCATATTGCCGATAGACCCATTCCTTCGAGGCAATACTGGGGGTATCCAACAGGTCTAATAGCACCCGATTCCAGCTCTTAAACGCCCCATCCACCTCGATGCCCGAGGGACCACAAGGGGGGAGAGATTCAGGAGTCCAAGCCCAGGCTATTTGGGCATATTCTGGGGGCTGAGGGGGTTTTTCGCGAGGGTAGAGGGGGGTGTTTTCGGCTAGGGCTGAGGCGGGAATTTCGGCGGCAATCTCTCCCTGAAAGCGAATCCGCACCACCGGGTCTTCGATGACTTCTCCGGCCACGACGGCGTGCAGTCCCCATTTGTGGAATACGTCAATTAGTTCCTGTTCCCGGCCTTTCTCGGCGACGAATAACATCCGTTCTTGGGATTCTGAGAGGAGATATTCATAAGGGACCATTCCCGACTCGCGCACGGGGACTTTATCGAGGTCAAAGTCAATGCCTACGCCACCGTTGGCGGCCATTTCTGAGGTGGAACAGGTGATGCCCGCTGCCCCCATGTCTTGGGCGGCGACGACAGCCCCGGTTTTGAAGGCTTCGAGACAGGCTTCGACGAGGGATTTTTCCAGGAAGGGGTCGCCCACTTGCACGGCGGGACGGTCATCGACGGAGGATTCGTTGCTAAGTTCGGCACTGGCGAAACTGGCGCCCCCCATGCCGTCGCGGCCGGTGGTTGACCCGACGTAGAGGACGGGGTTGCCGATGCCCGAGGCGCCAGATTTGACGATGGTCTCGGTTTCCATGATGCCGATCGCCATGGCGTTGACGAGGGGATTGCCACTGTAGGCGGCATCGAAATAGACATCTCCGCCGACGGTTGGCACGCCGAAGCAGTTGCCATAGTGAGAGATGCCTTCGACGACTCCGGCAAAGATGCGGCGGGTGCGGGGATTGTCTAGGGTGCCGAAGCGCAGGGCGTTGAGGGCGGCGATGGGACGAGCGCCCATGGTGAAGATGTCCCGCACAATGCCGCCGACGCCGGTGGCTGCCC
>CAZXWM010000258.1:0-6173 GCA_964644215.1 uncultured Phormidium sp. | reverse complement strand
GCCGGTGGCCGGGTCCGCCTCGCGCTGGCCGAGGATCGCCTCGATGTCGCTGAGTTTGCTATAGTTGAGCTTGGCCCAGTTCAACTTGGCTCGGCTCAAGGTTGATTTGGTTAGAAAGGCCCGCTGCAAGTCAGCCCCCATGAGATTGGCTTGACTGAGATTCACCGCAATCAGGGTGACATGGACTAGGTTGGCTCTGGGGAGTTCAACACCTTGAAATTGGGTTGTTCCCGCTTCATATCGTCTCAGAAGATGACTGACATTCATGGCGTTCTTTCTCACAGTCTCAGAACCCGAAAGCTCCCAGTTACACATCTTATCGGCACTTCTAAAGAAAACCTAAAGATTGCAACAATTAGTCAAAACCTGAAATCTAAATTCACATTTAATGGGTTAGAGGCTCAGGTCGGCCGGGGTCAGATGCCACAATGAACGCGGGGGAAGATAGGGAAGGTCATGTTTTTAGTCCTGACACGAGTCCTGCTCTGGCTGCTCGTTCTCGTTATCTTTTTTTACGTCTTTTTCAGGATTGTTCCCAAGGCGTACTTCACCTTTCTCGGTGGCCTGTTGTTGGCGGTTTTTGTCGTCTTGCTGTTTGTTGATCCCACCGATCGCACGGCCACGACGGCCTGGGGCATTCTTTCGCTTCCCTTTAAACCTCTGGGCATTGTTTGGCTGCTACTGGCTCAAGCGCTGCGAGGGATTAAGGATGGGGGCATCAGTAAGGCGGCTCAGAATCAAATTCGTAGTGCTTTTGTGCTGTTGTGGTTGTTTAGTACCCCCTTTCTCTGGCAATGGGTGTATCACAACTCGGTGGAACGCCAGGTGGCTCGCTTGGCTAATCTCACCCAAACGGAAACGGCGGAGACGTTGGTGTTATTAGCTCATGACACGGCCGAGCCGCAAGTGGAGGGGCGATCGCAACTCCAACTCGGCGCTCGCGGCAACCTCATTCTTTATGCCAATCAACTCTACCAAGCCCGAGACATTACCCGGATTGTCGTCAGCGGTGGCGATCGCCTGTATTTTCCTCGGCCAGAACCCGGTTCTGACGATGCAGCCACCTCTAGCAATGAAGCGGAACTAGCCGCTGAACTCCTGAGCCGCTTGGGGGTTCCCAGAACCAGTATTTTAATTGATCCCAACTCCCCCAATCTCCGACGCAGTGTTTTAGGGGTGCAGGCCTTACTCGAGGAGAATAACATCGACTCCCCCATTCTTCTCGTCACACGAGCTTTATCGATGTATCGCAGTGCCAGTTCCTTTGTACAGGGGGGAATAGCGGTGATTCCTCGCCCTACTGACTATGTCGCCTTTATTGATCCCAATGAAACCCAAGATCCCATCTTCACCCTTGAATCCCTGATGCCCAGTCATCGGGGACTAAGGCTGTCCACACAACTCAGCGATGAATATCTGCTGACGATTTACTACTTTTTGCGGGGTTGGCTCTCTCCGGCAGAACTCACCTGTTTAGAATGTCAAATCAGCGACTCATCGTAGTTTTTTAAACTCTTTTTTTAGGGGGATCGATCAACTACTTTTTTTGCGCCGCTTCTCGTAACTGACGAGTTTCTTCAATCACGGCTTCAAAGTCCTCGATATCTTCAATGTTGTCACGACGGAAATAGTTGATTTTCATCTCTTCTAAGAAGTCAGAAAGCAACGTCTGAATTTCTGTTGCATTGTCGGGTTGACCAATCTCCCGTTGCATCACTTTAGTGAAGTTTTCAACCATGTTATTAAACAATTCTGCCCCCACGGGATCTTCTACCATACCTTTGAGAATGTCATAAAGACTATCGGTAGTGCGCCGGATAACCTCTTGGGCTAATTGTTCTGGCTGATTCTGCATTCCTGGCAAATTCTGGAAATTCTGATAGAGTGGCATCTCTTTGACACCACTGGTTAAGCTATGAAGCAGCAAGGCTTCCAAGTCAGGTTTAATTTCCGGAAAGACTTCATACAAACTCATCCGAACCAATTGTTGAGAGAGAACCTCCATTTCATTGCGATTATTGAGATCAATATACTGACGATCTGAGGGGCGCACCAAATTGACAACACCATCATTTTCAATAGCATCCTGAAGCCGATCAATCACCCGAATGACAACAGTTTCTGTGATTTCTCCAGCTAAGGCGGCAACAACCCCTTGATTGATTTTACGGCGTAAGGGCTTCAAATCGACGAGATTGGACTGATCTAAGCGAACTGCTAAGGGAATCAAGCGAGTGAGAGCAAAGACGGGAAATCCTAAGCCAGAAAAGGGAACCAGCAGTAAGATATCATACCAACGGAATAACCAGGCATCTCGCCAAGATAGTTGTGTACGACGAGAAATTGTCCAGGTTCTGGCTAAAAATTCTAAGGCAAAAATGAGGATGAACCAACCGTCAATTTGCCAAAAGCGATCCGTAAAGGTTCCTCGAATACTAATTGAGCGAAAATAATTCATCTCCAGTTGGGGACGAATTTCGGACTCAAAAAAATCTATTTCATCTTGCCAAGAGTTGGTGGTGAGGTAATCACGGCTCCAAAATTCTTGAAACGCATCTTTGGCGGATTCATTGTTTAGGCGATCGCGCATCCGATTTTTGATCCGTTCGAGATCTCCGGTTTTATCGGCAATTTGAAAGGGATTCTCGTCAATCATGGTTTCACTGCGATCGCCAAGCTCCTCCAACAAGGGAGTCACCTCCTCGGAATTGATCCCCGTGGCTGCAACCTGTGCCCTCAACTCATCAACGGTCTCTAAATATTGCTCTGTATCTCGATGGGGTTCAATGCCTTTAATGGGGTCATACCATTGATGGATAGCTTGCGGGCCATAGCGATAATAAAAATTGCGCCAAGAGATATAACTGAGATCAAACAAAACTAGCCCCACATCCAAAACGGCAAGGATTGCCATGAATTTCTCAAACCAAAGAGAGCGGCTCCGTTGAGATTTGTTCTTTTTTTGACGCTGGCTGGGTTTCATAGGGTAAAGAAAGGAAGATGCACAAGGCAAGAGGGGGACACAGCGGAACAGCCCTTGGGCAATTGATGCTCAATTGCTCCGAGGGACTTCTCGGAGGAGATACTTAGGACGCGCGACTGTAGGATCTAGTCATCTTGGCGCAGTGCCGAGGGATTGCGCCAAACCGTCCAGGCGGTACGAACGCCACTGCTGAGGCTGCGAGTTGTGCCACGCAGCCATTGGGCGCGTTTGCGGACTCCCGTCACGCTTTGATTAACTTGTTCGACCACCTCTCCAGCATTCTTGACGCTGGAACTGACATCATCAGACAGTTCGCCGAGTTCGAGTCCCGTCAAACGCAACGCATCGAGGGTTGGCGGTAAATCTCTCGAAAGGGTATCCGCCAATTTTTCAACACTACGAGCCGCCCGTTGCAATTCCCCAACTGCGGGTAGTAAGGCTAACACCACAGTCAGAAGACTCACGGCCACTAGGCCAACAGATAGTCCTAACCAAAAAATAGGGTCACTCACGGGGCTCGGTTATGCGATCAGTCACAGAAGTGGAGGAATCATCGTCGGAACTGGCTAGGCGTAGCCGTTCCTGTTCCAATTGCGAGGCCGCGACACCGGCGGCGATGGCCTCGCGCAATCGTTTCAGAGTCGCTTCCCAGTTGCGTAAGCTGGTTTCCGAGAGGCGATCGGCTTGTAATTGCACGTTTGAAGAAATATCTTCGGCTAATTCGGGCATCGCTTGCAAGGATTTGTTGACCAGACGACGTGTTTCCTTACCGGATTTGGGGGCCAAAAGAACACCACTGACAGCCCCGATGGCGGTGCCGATGAGGAGTCCTCCGAGAAATGTGCTGCTACGAGTGTTCGACATAATCACAGTCGGGTATCAAGGTTGGATTAGGGGTCGAGATGGATATCGCTACCCACCCCTCCCATTCAGAACCGTACATGAAACTTTCACTTCATACGGCTCCTGGTTTGCTATCCCTTGTCATGGGTGCTATACTTTTGAGATTGACTGCCATCAGTTCGAGTTTTCTCATCGTGGCAGTGACGGTGTAGAGCTTGTAAGTTCGCGTATACGTCCTTACCGCCTTTAGACCGAGGTTCAATGTGGTCAACCTCAATTAGGTCATCGCTTGTGAAATACTGTCCACAGTGCGTACACCGTCCTTTCTGACGCTTCAAGAGCTTGGTTAGCCGGGTTCCAACGCCGGGGTATCCCTTGCTCATTCGTTTACTCCAGTAAGTCCAGTCTCCGTCGTAGGGGGATTTAGACCCTTTGACTTTGGTGAACCTAGTGATTGGGGTTTCGGCGTGAGTGATTAGCCTTAAACCGCCTGCGGTTTGAAACGTCCATTGTCCATTGGCTCCGAAGCTATAATAGTTTCGGAGTTTATTGTAGGACACTTTACCGCACCGTGATTTTGTCCATGCCCTTAGAGCTTTCCAAGCCAAGTAGTCTAACTTTGAGAACGTTGTCTTACTAACTACAGATGAGTAGTAGTTCGACCATCCTCTAATGACTGGATTTAGATGCTTAATCAATGCCGCTTGAGGCGCTGTCCGGTAAGTCTTGATGATTCCCTTGAGCGCATCGTAGTGCGTTCTGATTGCCTTTTGAGTTGGCTTAATGTTCAGTTGATAGGGTTTAATTCCCCCGGCTTGACCCGCGTTGACTCCCTTGTGGACGCTGCAAGGATAGTGCCTTACATTGAATCCTAAGAAATCAAAGCCAGGTTTCTCATCGTTCCATTCTGACAAGGTGTTACATAACCGTGTCTTCTCTGGTTTGAGCGTCAAACCAACTGGTTTCAGCCAATCTTTAATCAAGTCTTGAGCTTCTAGTATAACTTCGGGATGGTTTGCCATTACCACAAAGTCATCGGCATATCGGATGATTTTCGGGCGATATGATAGGTGTAATTTTCCGTTAATCGTCCTAGTATTAGGGAAACTATTAACAACCGATTCAATCATTCCGTGTAGGGCAACATTAGCTAAGAGTGGACTGATGACCCCGCCTTGGGGGGTTCCCGCTTCTGTTGACTCGAATACACCATTGTCCATTACACCGGCTTTAAGCCATTGGCGGATACTCCGTTTGTACACAGAGGGACAATCTAGTTTGGACAGGAGGTAATCATGGTTAATTTGGTCAAAGCATTTTGCAATGTCTGCGTCCAGAACATATTGGGGTTTTCTCAATGCTTTATTGAAGATTGCATTGATAGCGTCATGAGCCGAGCGTCCGGGTCGAAACCCGTATGACTCTGCTTCAAATCGTGCTTCCCAATAGGGTTCGAGACCCAATTTAACCAAGGCTTGGTGTGCGCGGTCTCGCATGGTAGGGATACCCAAGGGACGTTTTTCATCACGTCCGGGTTTAGGTATCCATACACGCCGCAGTGGTTTTACAGATAGCCGTGCCGAAAGGGTTTCGGCGAGTAAGAACCTTTGGGTTTGTGATAGGGATTTGACTCCATCCACACCCGCCGTTTTCTTGCCCTGGTTGTCCTGTGTGACCTTACGGACTGCGAGTAGTCGCGCGTACCATGATTTATGGAGTAAACGTTGAAGCCGTCGAGCTTTTCTGCAATTCTCGGATTGTACTGCATTGTAAATCGCCTTTTGCAACTTGAAGACCTTCCTTTGGATTTTACCCCAAGGCAAGTGCTTCCATACGTTGTTCGTAGTCTTGAAACTCGCTATCGTCGTTTTCATTGCTATTCGTCGCCTTACAATTTTACAAACCGGAGAACGTCAGCGTATCCGTACCCATTACAGGTAGGCGTTAGCTTCTTTCTCCATCTCACCCCCGTAGCCCTTGCGCTTAGACTTATCACTTGTCTAGGTATCGACCAAGACCCTAGACAGGGTTTACGGGGTTATCTCGTTCCTCTACAGTGGGTACTTCCGATTTAGGTTCATCCTCTCCCCGGTGGTACTTTTGAAGGTCGGTGTAAGTAACTTAGAGATTTCCCTACCTTTCCCATTGTTCATTTTGAACGCAGCCTATCAACTGAGTTTGGCTACTCAATAATTATCGGGGTTCAAGACAGATGTTCAGCCGATGTGCTTGACCATGTCGGATTGTCAGTGGTCACAATCTTGAGAGTCAGTTCTCCCTCAGTGCCTTACAAAGATTAGGGGTCGAGAGTAACCTCACGGCTACCCCCTCCCATTCAGAACCGTAC
>CAZXWM010000257.1:0-6184 GCA_964644215.1 uncultured Phormidium sp. | reverse complement strand
GCCAAAAAACAAACCTCCGAGGCCATTCGCAACTTAATGGGATTGCAGGCCAAGACGGCCCGAGTCATTCGCAATGGCCAGGAAGAGGATATTCCCGTCGAAGCCGTAGAAATTGGTGATGTGGTGGTGGTTCGTCCCGGCGAAAAAATTCCTGTGGATGGAGAAATCGTCGAAGGACAATCTACCATTGACGAATCGATGGTCACTGGAGAGTCAGTCCCGGTTCAGAAAACCTCTGGCGACGACGTGATTGGGGCCACAATCAACAAAACTGGAAGTTTTCGCTTTCGAGCGGCCCGGGTTGGCAAAGATACGGTTTTGGCTCAAATTGTGCGGTTAGTGCAAGAGGCCCAGGGAAGCAAAGCCCCGATTCAGAAAATCGCCGATCGCGTTACGGGTTGGTTTGTCCCGGTGGTGATTGCGATCGCCATTCTCACCTTTATCCTCTGGTTCAACTTCACCGGCAATCTCACCCTAGCCACCGTCACCACCGTCAGCGTCTTAATTATCGCTTGTCCCTGTGCTTTGGGACTGGCCACCCCCACCTCAATTATGGTGGGAACTGGACTGGGGGCAGAACATGGGGTTCTCATCAAAGGGGCCGATAGTTTAGAAATTGCCCATAATATCCAAGCCATCGTCCTGGATAAAACCGGAACCCTGACCCAAGGACAGCCCACCGTGACCGATTATGTCACCGTTGCGGGAAGCGAACGAGAACTAGACTGGTTGCGACTCGCGGCGGCGGTAGAACGTCAATCGGAACATCCCCTGGCCGAAGCCGTGGTGAACTATGCCGAGGCCCAAGGGATTAAACAGCCGCTTCCCTCAGTGACAGACTTCCAGGCCCGCGAGGGAATGGGAGTTGAAGGAACCGTGGAAGGCCGGCGAGTGCAAATTGGGACGAGCCGCTGGATGGCGGAGTTAGGCTTAGATACTCAGGCCTTAGACGATCGCCGTCAGCAATGGCAACGACAGGCCAAAACCACCGCCTGGTTAGCCATTGACGGTTCCATTGAGGGCTTATTCGGCATTGCGGATGCCCTGAAACCTTCATCAGTGGAGGCAGTGAAGCAGCTCCATCGTCGGGGTTTAGAAGTGGTGATGCTCCCCGGAGATAACCAGCAAACCGCCGAGGCGATCGCCCAGGAGGTGGGAATTGACCGCATTTTTGCTGAAGTGCGTCCTGATCAGAAGTGCGATCGCGTCAAAGAGTTGCAATTAGAGGGCAAAATTGTCGCCATGGTCGGCGATGGCATCAATGACGCTCCCGCTCTAGCTCAAGCGGATGTGGGCATGGCCATTGGTACAGGAACCGATGTCGCCATTTCCGCCAGTGACATTACCCTCATTTCCGGAGATTTACGGGGAATTGTCCTGGCGATCGACTTAAGCCGGGCCACCATGAACAATATCCGTCAAAATCTCTTTTTTGCCTTTGCCTATAACAGCCTCGGGATTCCTTTAGCCGCAGGGGTTCTCTATCCCCTCGTCGGTTGGTTGCTCAATCCCGTCTTCGCCGGTGCAGCCATGGCCTTGAGTTCCGTCTCCGTCGTGACCAATGCCCTAAGATTGCGTAAGACGAAATTGGTGGGATAGGGAGAAGGTAAGAGGCAAAGGGCAAGAGGCAAGAGGCAAGAGGCAAAAGGCAAGCCATACCCTCGGTGATAGAGGCTAGAGATAGGTTCTCCTCTGTTCCCTGCACCGCACTGGGCCTATCGAAGTGTTCCCTATTCCCTGTTCCCTGTTCCCTGTTCCCTATTCCCTGTTCCCTGTTGTTCATTCCAAATCCTTTGATGAAGCTTGTTGACAAAATCCTCATAACCTGCATCAGTGTCGCTATTCTGGGAGCAGGAGGCGCAATGGCCATGTCGGGTTCCTCTGACGTTGATCCGAACTCGACCCAATCCCGACAGTTTGAACAGATTGATCAACCCCTTGGGGTGAAGGTCGCTGTTACCCTTGGCGGTGTAGCCTTGATGGGATGGGAATTGTGGTGGTTTTTGGGTCAGCGAGACCCGTCAGAGTAAGTCATTGAGAGTCAGACTATGGGGAGGGATTCTGTCGTATTAGCCCGTCTTGGGGAGCTAGAACCGGCGACGCTCTGGGAACAACAGTCTCAGGGAGAGATCCTGCTGATTGATGTTCGAGAAGCCTGGGAACATAAGCAAGAACGGATTGCGGACTCTCAACTTATCCCCTTGTCGAACTTTGAGATTCAGAACTTACCCCGCGATCGCCCCATTGTTGTGTATTGTCGTTCTGGACGGCGAACCCTGGACGCGGGACAACAATTACTGGAGGCGGGGTTTGAAGATGTTAGTCATCTTAAGGGTGGGATTCGCCGCTGGCGTTCTCAAGGCTATCCGACGCAGGGGCCAGACTCCCAAACCTCTGCCCCGCCTAGGCCAATTTCTGGAGGTACGAACGACATGGCTACTAGCAAGACAAACATGATCATCAGTGATGCGATCGCCCGAGAGTCTCCATGGCTCATTGCTCAAGAGTTGGCGGAAGCCGATTTTGGGATTTGTGATGAGTCGGATGAGACAGAAGAGAGTGAAGATGACGCTGCATCAGAAGGTTGTGCTGTTCCCGATGCTGAGCAAAATTCTGGCGAGGCCTCAGCCAGTGAGACGGAAATGTCACAACCTCCCTCGGCCGCTGAGTCACAATCGCTATCCTGGGAGACAATTACCACTTTACCGATGGCGATGGTGATTCCTGTGGCGATCGCCATCACCCTCCCAGCGGTCTGGATTGTCTTTAAACGACGCTCAAACAGCCATCTTTAGGGGGTTTTGATCCCCTTCGTCTTTTTTATAGGTTTTTATCTATGCGTAAACGCTCTCAACCTTGGATTCAGCGAAAATCACGCTTTATCATCGCAGCCATCTCAGCCCTAGGGGCCGTTATCACGGCTTATCTAGCCATTACTGCTTTTACTGATGGTTCTGCCGCTTGTCCCACAGATGGCTGCGATAAAGTCTTATCGAGTCCCTATGCCGTCGTTTTTGGGCTTCCCCTGGCCCTGTTTGGTTTCTTGGCCTATGTGGCGATGGGGGTGTTTGCGGTATCCCCCTGGCTCATTAACCCAGAAACCAAGAAATCCCAGCGTCGGACAGTCGAGGATTGGACTTGGCGGTTTCTGCTGATTGGCAGTGTCGCCATGGGGGTGTTTAGTGCCTATCTTATGTACATCATGGTATTTGAGATCCAATCCCTATGTCTCTACTGTGTCGCCTCAGCTATTTGTGCCTTAGCCTTGTTGGGGCTAACCCTGGTGGGACAACATTGGGAGGATATTGGACAAGTCCTGTTTACGGGCATTATCGTCGCCTTTATTACCTTTGTTGGGTCTCTGGCCATCTACTCTCCCATTCATAGCCCTACGGCGGAGACAGAAACCAGTAGCGGTTATGCCATTAGTACCACCTCAACCCCCGATAGTATTGCTTTAGCTCAACATTTGCGTGAGAGTGGCATCAAAATGTATGGGGCGTTTTGGTGTGATTTCTGTCAACGGCAAAAAGAGTTGTTTGGACGGGAAGCCGCTGAAGAACTCGATTACGTCGAATGTGATGCGAATGGGGTTAATCCTAACCCCGCCGCCTGTCAAGCGGCTGGGATTCAGAGTTATCCCTCTTGGGAAATTGATGGAGAACTTCGGCCGGGACTGATTTCCCTAAATGAGTTAGCAGATTTGTCGGGATATACCGGTTCTCGGGATTTTGAAGCCAATTAAGATCAAACCTTTGTGTTATGCCTTATTCTCAGTTATCCCGTCGCCAATTGCTCACACTCATGGCGGGGACGACAAGTGCTGTGCTACTCAGTCAATGTCAGGGGCGATCGCCTCTGACGGGGGGACAAGCGATCGCCCAGGAGGTAGAAGCCTCCGTCGATGGCCTATTGCACGTCAGTTTAGAGGCGGTGGCCAGCCGCTTAACTGTAGCAGGACAAGACCTCCCCATTTTTACCTATAACGGCCGGTTTCCCTCTCCCCGTTTAGAGGCCTCGCCGGGCGATCGCATTCGCATTGACTTCCACAATCGCCTCGACGAACCCACCAATCTCCATTTCCACGGACTACATATTCCCCCCACGGGAAATGCTGATAATGTTTTTCTGAAGGTGGCCCCTGGCGAACGTCAACGCTATGAATTTACAATTCCTGAAAACCACCCAGCGGGAACCTTTTACTATCACCCTCACCATCATGGCTGGGTGGCCCATCAGGTGTTAGCAGGTTTGGGGGGGTTATTTGTGATCCGAGGGGATCTCGATGAAATTCCCGAAGTTCGACAAGCCACCGAACAATTCGTGATTCTCAAGGATTTTGCCGCCGATTTCCGGGATCTCTCCGGGGGCCATATGGCGATGATGTCGGGACGGGAGGGAGAGTTTGTCACCGTCAATGGGGAGGTGAGGCCTCGCTGGAGCGTTGCTAACGGTGAACTCTTGCGGTTGCGGTTTGTTAACACCTCCAACGCTCGTTTTTACAATCTGGCGTTAGACGATCGCCCTTTTTATCTCATTGCAACCGATGGCGGGGCGATCGCGCAACCGAGAGAACTCTCAGAACTATTACTCTCTCCGGGAGAACGGGCCGATGTCTTAGTTCGAGGTGACGAGGGTGCGGCATCGGTTAACCTCGTCAATCGTCCCTATAATCGCAGCCGCATGGGAGGCGGCATGATGGGCAATGGCGGTGGCATGATGGGCCGGGGTTCTATGGGAATGATGGGTGGCCGAGAGTCCGATGAGGCTCAGGTTTTGGCAACGATTACCTATAGCGGAGATCCGGTTTCGGGGCGATCGCTGCCTCAGCAACTTCTCCCCGTTGACGCCTTACCCGAACCAAGTCAAAGCCGTCGTTTTGTCTTCAGTCATGGGATGACTCGGGGACAAGGCATGGTGTTTTTAATCAATGGTAAGGCCTTTGACAGCGATCGCACCGATGTTCAGGTACAACTGGGTGATGTGGAGGATTGGGAAATCGTCAATGAGGGAATGTTTGATCACCCGTTCCACATCCATACCAATCCCTTTCAGGTGGTGAGTCGTAATGGCCAGCCGCAACAACATCGGGCCTGGAAAGATGTGGTGTTAGTCAAAGCCGGGGAAACGGTTCATATTCGTACTCGTTTCCAGGATTTTCCGGGGCGAACCATGTACCACTGTCATATTCTTGATCACGAGGATCAAGGCATGATGGGGGTTGTGGAAATGCAGGCCTAGGGGTTCATCAGCCGCTGTTTGGCGATTTGCCAGAGGGCTTCGAGTTCGTCGGGGCTATAGTCCGAGAGGGGGCGATCGCAGGCGGCTTCAACTTGGCTAAAACGGGCCAGGAAGCGATCGTGGGTTCCTTGGAGGGCCGCTTCTGGGTCCAGGTCATACCAGCGGGCTAAGTTCACCAAGACAAAGAGTAAGTCTCCGAGTTCTTCCTCTTGCCGTTGGCGACTTTCACGGGCGATCGCCTCCTTAAATTCCCCTAATTCTTCATCAAACTTGGTCCAAACATCTTCGACCTTGTCCCACTCAAATCCCACCGCTGCGGCTTTTTGCGAGATTTTCTGACTGGCCATCAGGGGGGGCAACGTCCGAGCATAACGGGCTAATTTAGAACTCAGTTTTGTGTCATCGTCTCCCTTCTCTGCGGCTTTAATCGCCTGCCAATTTTGCCGAACCTCCTCTGATGTATTGGCTTCAGTATCCGCAAAGACATGAGGATGGCGACGAATCAATTTATCGGTAATTCCCTGGGCCACCTCCGCCAAGGAAAAATCCCCGGCTTCCTGAGCGATTTGGGCCTGTAACACCACCTGGAGTAACAAGTCTCCCAATTCCTCAGAAATGTGGTTAGTGTCTCCAGAACGAATGGCATCTACGGTTTCATAGGCTTCTTCAGTAATATAGGGGATCAAGCTTTCCGGGGTCTGTTCTAAATCCCAGGGACATCCTTCTTCAGGATTACGCAGTTGGCCGACTACCTCAATAAGCTGTTTTAGGGCCGTAAGGTTGGCAGAAATGGGAGAAGGGCGATCGCACATATAGCAAAAATTGGTCTGAATAGGACAAAAAAGGGGGAAAAGAAGGCAATAGGCAACAGGCAATAGGCAACAGGTGGGGAAGTCTCTCCCAAGGAGGAGTCAATCAGTCAATCTTCGACATAGGTCGTTAA
>CAZXWM010000256.1:0-6209 GCA_964644215.1 uncultured Phormidium sp. | reverse complement strand
AGCGGCGGGGGTGCAACCGGGAACCAATCTCCTCGATGTGCGAGTAGAGGAACGCAACGCCGTCACCGCCAGCCTGGGCCTCGATAACGATCGCTCCCCCACCGTGGGCAGTTTCCGCCAACAAGCCAACAGCGGCATCGCCAACCTCTTCGGCATCGGCGATGTGGCCAGCCTAGCCTACAGCAACACCGAGGGAACGGGCAACTGGAACCTGGGCTATCAGCTACCCATTAACGCCCTCGATGGCACGGTGAGTCTCCTCTATAGCACGGGGGACAGTCGCATTGTCGAAGCCCCCTTCGACCAAGTGGATATCCAGGCGGACACCCGCACCTATGAAGTCAGTTACCGCCAACCGCTGCTACGACAAGTCCAACCGCGCCGGGATGAGGAGAACGGCTCAACGGCCAGCGATGAAGGGCAGAACGCCTCACCCCCCAGCGATTACGTCTTCCGGGAATTTGCCCTGGGACTGACGGCCTCGCGACGGGATACTCAAACCTCGATTCTCGATCGCAATTTTCCCCTCTCCCCAGGGGCCGATAACCAGGGAGAAACCGAGATTTCCGTGTTACGGTTTTTCCAAGATTGGACGCAACGGGACAGCCGCGAGGTCTTGGCTCTGCGATCGGAGTTTAGTCTGGGGGTCAACTGGTTTGGGGCCACGGTGAACGACGATGACCCCGATAGTCAGTTCTTTTCCTGGCAAGGTCAAGCCCAATGGGTGCGCCGTCTGGGGGGTGGACTGGAGACGCAGCAGCCGGAAACGCGCTTAGTGCTGCGGGGCAATGCCCAACTGTCCGCCGATTCCCTGGTTCCCATTGAACAGTTCAGTTTGGGGGGACGGCGACGGATGCGCGGCTATCGTCAGGATGTGCTGCTGGCGGATTCGGGACTGTTTGCCTCGGCGGAGGTGCAAATTCCCCTATTCCGCTTTGCTCGCCGTCAAGGAACGGTCTGGCTGGCCCCGTTTGTGGAGGCGGGAACGGTCTGGAATTTGGGCGATCGCCCCAACCCCGATACCTCCAGCCTGGCCTCGGCTGGATTGGGGTTACGCCTCCAATTGGGCGATCGCCTCAGTGCAGCGTTCGACTGGGGGATTCCCCTGGTGGAACTGGACACGGGTAACGATAGCTTGCAAGACAACGGTTTATATTTCTCAATCAGGTTTAACCCCTTATGATGCGTTTTTCTCCTGTGTTACGCTTTTGGGTCTGCTTCGTGCTGGGATGCCTCTTAAGCCTCTCGATGCCTGCGTTCTGGTCTCAGGTTGGGGTCGCCTCGCCTCCGGTCAACTCGCCCACTCTGGCTCAGTCTCAAGAGCCTGGGGTGTTGCTGCGTCAGGGACGAGCGGCCTATGAAGCCGGGGAGATAACCGAGGCAGTGCGGCAGTTACAGGCGGCGGCCAGGGCCTATGGAGAGCGGGGGGAGGGACTGAATCAGGCGATCGCGCTCAATTATCTATCTCTGAGTCAGCAGCAGCAGGGAGAGTGGCAAGCGGCGAGGGCGGCCATTGAAGACAGTTTAGGGTTAATTGGGGTTCCCGATGCCCAGGCCGAGACTGACTGGCAACGAGTCTTTGCGGCGGCTTTGACGACTCGGGGACAGTTGCAGTTGTCCTTAGCGGAGGCGGAAGCGGCCTTTGAGAGTTGGCAAGAGGCGGAACAGGTGTATCAGCGGTTAGGGGATGCTGAGGGAACGGTGGGGAGTCAACTGAATCAGGCTTTGGCCTTGGAGGCGTTGGGGTTCTATCGCCGCGCCTGCGATCGGCTTTTGGGGGGATTGACGGGGGACAGGTTGACTTGTGATGGTTTGGCGGCGGAGGAACCGCAACTGAGGGAGGGTCGGCGGAGGGAATTGTTGGCGGCGATCGAGCGACAGGCGGATTCTCCGTTGAAGGCGATGGCGTTGCGGAGTTTGGGGAATCAGTTGCGGGTGTTGGGCCAGTTGGAGTTATCTGAACAGATATTACTTGAAAGTTTAGCCCATGATGACTCAAATGTTGGTCGAAGTTATACCTCTCTTGCCCTAGGAAATACCCACCGCGCCAAGGTCGCTCAGAGCTATCATTTACACCGCTTTTCCCAGGAAGACCGACAGGATTATGAGCAGCCCTGGCAAACGTTCTCTGAACATGCAACCCTTGCCCTAGGATACTATCAACGGGCGATTAACCTCGCCCCCTCCCCGTCTCTTAAACTAGAAGGAGAATTAAATCGTCTAGAACTTCTATCTAACTTAATACGAACCATCCCCCAAAAAGTAGAGTATCTAAAAACACAAGTTGATTTCGATTTTGTCGTTCCATTTAGAGAAATTTATCAAGATTATCGAAGACAAATTGAAAGGAGCGATCGCGAGCAAGCAGATTTTCGAGCAGAAGCTGAAGCATTAGTCTCCCCTATCTATACTCAGATTGAGGCTTTGCCGCTAAGTCGTGCTAAAGTCAAATCTCAACTCAAACTTGCCTGTCAAATCATAGATTGCGATCGCATCAACCTCAAACAAACCCCATTGGGATTATCAACACCAGGCATAGCCCCCCTACCCCTACTTCAAGATGCCCTAAACAACGCTCAAACTTTAGGTCAAAGAGACCTTCAGTCCCAAGCTTATGGGATTTTGGGGAAATTTTATGAAGCCAATTCTCAATGGGAGCAAGCCCTAGAAGGCACCGAGCAAGCTATTATTGTCGGGAAAGAGTATCAAGATTTATCCTATCAGTGGGAATGGCAGAAGGGACGAATTTTACAAGCCCAGCAGCAACAAAATGCTCCCGAACCTAGGTCTGATGAGGCACTGAACTCCTATCGTGAGGCTGTCAGTCTGCTCAAAGAGCTTCGGCAAGGGCTTGCATCTTTAGACTCCAACATCCAATATGACTTTCGCGACAAAATCGAGCCAGTGTACCGACAATTTGTCGGCATACTCTTGCAAGCTGAAACGAACGATCAGGACATTTTAGAAGAAGCACGTCAAGCCATCGAGGACTTACAAATCGCAGAACTCGATAATTTTTTTCAAGATGCCTGCGTTCAAGAGGTAAGGGTTGAAATTGACACTGTAGTTGATGAACTAGACCCAACTTCTGCCCTGATTTATACAATCATCTTAGACCAAAAAATTCATGTTATCTCGAAACTTCCACAGCAACCCCTCGCCTACCACCAAGTTACCTTAGACAGTGAGCGTCAAATTCAAAACACCCTATTTAGTCTCTCATCTAAACTCAGAGATGTGACAAGACCAGATGCTTTTAAGACTGATGCCGAAATCCTCTATAACTGGCTAATTGAACCAATTGAAATTTCCCTAACCCAGAGTCATGTTGAAACCCTCGTTTTTGTTTTAGATACAACTCTACAACGGATTCCCATGTCTGTTCTCTACAACAGAAGTCGCGATCGCTTTCTTATCGAAGACTATGCGATCGCTACTACACCAGGCATTACCATCATAGAACCCAAACCCCTCGATACCATTCCAATCAACGCCCTAACTGCTGGCCTTTCCGAAGAGCGATTTGGATTCAGAGTTTTACATGGAGTTGAACAGGAAATTCGCACCCTTCGTCAACTTCTCGGCAGCCAAACCCTCCTCAATCAATCCTTCACCCGACGAGCTGTCGAGGGATCAGTCAACTCCAGTCTGTTTTCCATTGTTCACGTTGCCACCCATGGGAACTTTAGCTCTAATCCGGAAAGAACCTTTTTACTGCTCTCTGATGACCTTTTAAACGTTAGAAGCTTAGACAGAGTGTTTCGCCTCAGCCCAATCACCCGAGCCAACCCTATTGAACTCCTGGTGATGAGCGCCTGTGAAACTGCCACCGGAGACGAGCGAGCTGCCTTAGGGTTAGCGGGGATGGCCATCCGTTCTGGCGCCCGCAGCACCCTTGCCACCCTCTGGCAAACCGATGATGACACGACAGTTAACCTTATGGTTGGGTTCTACCGCCGCCTCAAAGCTGGCGAAAACAAAGCCAAAGCCCTAAGAGATGCACAACTAGACCTGTTGAGCGAGAACCGAGATCGACCCAGATTCTGGGCGCCCTATACCTTAGTCGGAAACTGGCTCTAAGAAACCTGTAATCTTGAGTGGAAACCGGTCAGCCTAAACCGGAAGGTTTAAGCCGACTTTCACAGCCAGCCCTATCAACTCCTTTCCTGTTCCTCTACTTCACAACAGTCAAGTAATGGCTTTTGCATAACCTCTTCCAAGTCCAAAGTCTCGGCTAAATCTTGCCAAGAGTCCTTTAATGCACCATCGTCAGGGTTTTGAGTGAACTGGGTTGCTATATCTGTAACGTCATCATACCCAATCCCCTGATCTGACTGTTCTGCTACTCGTCGAATTGGTGCATCAACATAAACATAACTGGAGCCATCACGGGCGTCACAGTAAAGTCTTAAAAACCAATGATAATCTTCCTCCATCGCTAACTCCAGGCTGGAGGTTTCAGGAACTTGAAGACTGATAATGCCTGGGTCATCGGGTATTTCGAAAAAGCCACGATAGACCCGGTCACCATTGGAGTTTACATAGGTCAGCTCACCCACCTCAACCTGACCAGCTTGGTAAGGGCTGTAAAACCAGAGAGTAGGAGATTCAGAAACAGTAAAAATTGGTGAGTTATTTGGAATTAAAGCCGTCAACGGTAATATTGTTGCTGGACAGTTATCACGATCCGCTCCAGCCGTCCGATTAGGCGGTCGGCCATAGCCATTGCTACTCTGAGCATCGTCATTATCATCAGCATCGTCATCATTCTGTTGTTCGGAGGAACCATCTGCAACCGGGTCTTGAATTGTAAACTCAAGAACATTTTGAAATAAGCTAGGAATAACTTCATCTGTGATGTTTATTTGTTGAACCACAGAATAACTCTCTGCCATGAAGAGTTGAATGAGTAACGAAGCTTGGAAGGTTCCAAAATGAATCAAATTCATTTGACTTTAGCCTATCATTTGATTAGAGTGGACGGATTGTTTTGATGGATTATTTACTTGCGGTACAATTGCCTAGCATTCTACTTGAGCTTTGCAGGATGCAACTTTTATCTTTGCATATCTTTGTAGAAAATAATAGCTGTACCGGTCAAGGTTAATGTCAAAATTGCGGGTACTGTGGGGATCCAAGTTCCATTAACGAGAAAAACAAAACCAATAACTAGAATACCACAAATAGCAAGAGTAGTTGCTAAAGTAAACGTAAAAGCTTTGCGTGTCAACCAAGCAATAATTCCACCAACTCCTGCCCAAAACCAGATCCACAGAGTTTCCTGACTTTTAGTCCACCAGCCAATTAAAGGACGACCATCCAGAACAGCACTGATAATTTGACTGGTCATGTGAGCATGAACATCAACATGAGCCAATCTTCGATTTGGGGTTGAGTAATATTTATTTGAACTATTAATATCGTTGCCAATCAAGACGATTTTTTCTTCAATCAGATCAGCCAATTCAGAATCAGCTACCTCACCCAAAAGCTGAGAGATTGATATTTCTTGAGCAATGGGTTTAGCTTGTCGATAATTAAGCAAAATTTGATAGCCATCACTGTAGTGCCTAGGCATTTCATATCCCCCAGAGGTTGATTTAAGACGCTGAAAAACTTTTCCACCAATTATAATGTCTCCATAGGATGTTTCTCTTTCATAAAAACCATATTTTTCAAGATAATGCAGTGCAATCTGAAAGCTAAAAGCTAATTTAGTATTGCAGGCTTCATCAGGCCCCATTTTTAGTACATGACGTCGAACTGTTTCGTCTGATGTATCAAGATCAACATCAGCGAATCCTAACATATTTAATGAGATCCCAGGTAAAGGTGGGATGATATCTAGAGGTCTGTCATCAGGTGCAACACCACAAATTGTAATCACTCTATCATGATTTTGTAAATATTCAATTAAAGCTTGACGACCTGGTTCTTGAGGGGGAGTTAGAAAAAGAGTAACTCCAATAGTACGAGGATTATATTGGTCTATTTTTTGGATAACTCTGAGCAAGTCTTGGTTGTTAATCGGGTAGTCATTTAACTGTTGCAGATCAGATTCGGTGATTTTTACCAATAATAAGCGATGATCCTGGGATTCTGAAGGACGGAGTTCAGCTAATGTATCCCAAGCTTTTAACTCCCAGCTTTGTAGCCAGCCCAACGATCGCACCCCCATCACCAAACTCGTCACCAGCACACTGGCCACC
>CAZXWM010000255.1:0-6269 GCA_964644215.1 uncultured Phormidium sp. | reverse complement strand
GGCTACGGTTTGTCCATCGTCGTTGGCCCGCATATAAAAGGCTTTGATGCCGAGGGGATAGTCGTAGACGATGACGGGTTTACCGATGCGCTCCTCGGTGAGATACCGCTCATGTTCTGATTGTAAGTCCATCCCCCATTCAACGGGAAATTCAAAGGGTTTGTTGGCTTGTTGGAGTTGGGCGATCGCCTCGCTATAGGTTAAACGCTCAAAGTTACTGTTAATGATGCCCTCGGCGCGACTGAGAACGGTCTTATCGATCCGTTGATTGAAAAATTCTAGGTCTTCGGGACAGGTGCTGAGAACGGCGTTGACGATAAATTTGAGAAAGTCCTCGGCTAAATCCATGTCTTGGCTGAGGTCACAGAAGGCCATTTCTGGCTCAATCATCCAAAATTCGGCTAGGTGACGGGAGGTGTTGGAGTTTTCGGCGCGGAAAGTCGGACCAAAGGTGTAGACGTCGCGCAAGGCCAGGGCCATGACTTCGGCTTCGAGTTGTCCGCTGACGGTGAGATAGGCGGGTTTCCCGAAAAAGTCTTGACGGTAATCGACGCGCTGGTTCTCGGTTTTGGGAACGTTGGCCAGGTCGAATTGGGTGACGCTAAAGAGTTCTCCGGCCCCTTCGCAATCGCTGCTGGTGAGGATTGGGGTATGAATCCAGAGGAATCCTCGTTCTTGGAAGAATTGATGGACGGCGTTGGCGGCGCTGTTGCGGACTCGGAAGACGGCGCCGAGGGTGTTGGTGCGCGATCGCAGGTGGGCGATACTGCGTAAAAATTCGAAGGAGTGGCGTTTTTTCTGGAGGGGGTAGGTTTCGCTATCGACGCCGCCGTAGAGGTGAATCTGTTGGGCCTGAAGTTCGAGCCGTTGACCTTTGGCGGGGGAGTCGACTAGGAGTCCTCGGACTTCTACGGCGGCGCCGGTGTTGAGCTGTTTGAGGAGGTCGGGGTAGTTGGGGAGTTCTGGAGCGATGACCACTTGTAGGTTGGCCAGGGCCGAGCCGTCGTTGATTTCGACAAAGCTAAAGGTTTTGAGTTCCCGTTTGGTGCGAATCCAGCCTCGAACTATCACGGTCTCGTTGGCATGACCGTGGCGTAAGATATCCAGAATTTTGCGGTGTTCCATAGCGGTAGCGGTGGCGGCGTCTCTTAACTGGCACATGATTTCAATATCCAGCCTACAACAATGCCTAAGCCTAGGAAGCGTACCGCTTGCCAAAAGGGTTCTCGCAACTCTCGCCAGGAGAAGAGTTGACTCTCAAGACGCAGTTCGAGATCTTGCAGTTGCTGCTGAATCTGTTGCAGTTGCTGCTGTAGGCTCTGTTGCTGTTGGCGATCGCCTTTGACTTGTTCATAGCGATCGCGAAACTCCTCTAAGGCTCGTTCGAGGGCCTGAAGCTCCTGGTCAAGTTCGGGATTGGCAGATGAGGGATCGGGGCGGCGATCGGGATTTGAGGACATGGACTTGAGGACATGGGGGAACTCAGCCTATGAGTTAAGGATAGCTAGGGGTTGGGGAATCGAGAATCGTCAACCGCTCACTCTCACTTGGCTAGGCCCAGGATTGGGACGGCTCAGGGTCAGCGGGACAAATTTTTCGCCCTGACCTCGGGTTCTCGCCTCGGCTGAGCGATATCCCATCCACGCTATCAAAAAGTGGACAAGTTCTGGAGTCTTTCGCTGGCTCCTCGGTTGTAAATACTTAGGAAAGTGTCAGAATGGAAGCAACGACCCTTTGCTTTTCAGACTAACTATGACCGTATCTCCTTCTACTGTCACCCCCGCAACCCCCCTAGAGGAGTTGGACAGGTTGCAATTGGCTCAGGCCCTGGCTGAGCGTCTCGCTATCCCTGAGCGGGATTGGCATCGTCTCAAGTCGAATCGTTCTGTGCGCGCTCAGGAGCAACTGGCGGCGGCGTTAGTGTTTTTATTGAAGAATCATCCTGAAGAGGCTCTACCCCGGCTAGAATACGCCGTCGGCTGGCTGAATCGCTCGATTTCAGCGCCCCCTTGTCCTCAACATGGCGATCGCCATTAGGGGGTCAACCTCGAATTATCTCTAATCATCCAGACGACGCCGGGTTTTCGGGATACATTTTCCTAGATGCAACTCCCGCTGATGCGGATACCATTCCACTCGATCAAAGATTTGCCGGAGAATGTAAAAGCCTCGCCCACATTCAGAGGTATCGTCGGGCAAGTCGTGGTTAATGCGTTCGCAACAGCATTGTCCAAACGGTTCTGCTCCCTGATCACAAATCGTCCACCAATAGACATCTTTGCTCGCCCAGAAGCGAACCGCAACGGTTTTCTCGGTATCGAGTTGGTTGCCGTGGGTGGCGGCGTTCACGAGCGCTTCTTGAAGCCCTAAACGCAGTTCAGGCTCCAAATCCGGAGGAATTTCACTGAGAAGAAGGTCAAGAATTGGACACAGATAAAGCGTCGAAGCAAAACTGATTGTCCCTTGGCAACGCCCACTCGTCGGTGACAGGGGAAGAGCCATTACTGAAAAAACCATGGATCTCTCAGCTTAATAGAGGTTTACAAGGTCTAAGTGATAGGGTCATGGGAGTTACCGCATTGATCCAAGGCTAACGCTTTTATTCTAGCGAAATCTTCCCAGAAATCGTCAAAAAATGCAAGTCGACTGCCTGGGAACCCCTCGTCAGCACCCTGTGAACTAAGCGACTCCTACCAAGATAACCGAGAGGATCGAGTCCGGTGGAATCGCGAAAAGACCCGAGAACTCCTTTTGAAACTTCAGTCGGCGTGAAGGGGAATCAGGAGCTTGATTTCGTTAGAATGCGGAACCGGAACGGCATTTTTTCGGCTGATTGGCCGGGTTATTCGTTGGCTTATTACTGTTGTTAAGGGAGTTGAGAGGCCATGTCATTGGATTATGACGTTATTGTCTGTGGAGGAGGGCCATCGGGTGCTACAGCGGCAATCCAGGCGGCTCAAGCGGGATTGCGAGTTGCTCTACTCGAAAAGCAACGATACCCTCGTCATAAACCCTGTGGCGGGGGAATGCCGATGCGGGTGGGAACTTGGCTTCCTGGGGGCATTCCTGAGGGGGTGGTGGAAACGTCGGTTCGCTATCTCTATCACACCTGGAAGTTTCAAAATGGGCATTTGGGGGCGGTGTGTCCCTCGGACAAACCGGCTGAGTCAGCGGCGTCGTCTTTGGCGCTGTGGATGGTTCAGCGACCCCAGTTTGATAATGCCTTAGTCATGCAGGCGCAACAGGCGGGGGCTGTGGTGAAGGATGGGTTGGTGGTGCGATCGCTGACTCTCGATCCCGACGGCGTGACGGTGAAGGCGTCGAGTTTGGGGGCTAGTCGTCGCATCTCCTGGACGGGGCGATCGCTCCATGTGATTGGCGCGGATGGGGCCAATGGGGTGGTGGCGAAGGCTGTGAAGTTGCGATCGCGGCGGCGTTTGGCTTTTGCCCTAGAAACGGAACTCCCCCATCACTGGGAGTCGGGCCATCCCTATCTACGCCCCGATGTTGCCCATTTAGAGTATGGTGCTGTCCCCCGAGGCTACGGCTGGATTTTTCCCAAGGCGGAAAGCCTCAATATCGGCGCTGGGGTGTTTTATCCCCATAGCGGCAAACAAGCTAATTTCCGGAGCTTACGGGAGGAGCTAGAACAAGTGATTGAGGGCTATTATCGCCAATTTAACCTCAATCCCAGTCGAGAGCGGTTTCCGCTCTATGCTCACCCCTTACCGCTATGGCAGGGACGAGAATCTCGACAGACGCCTGGGGGACAGGTTTTATTGGTAGGAGATGCGGCTGGATTGGTAAATCCCTTTTTTGGTGATGGAATTTTGCCGGGTGTCAAAAGTGGGGCGATTGCTGCTGAGGCGATCGCCAACCAACAGGCCCATGACTACAGTCGCATCCTCCACCGGGAAGTGGCCCTCAACTTTGATGCCGCGCGACTGCTGGCGGGATTTTTCTATCGCTTCCCCCATTGGTGTTTCACCCATGTCGTTCAGCGCCCCGACGGCAGCCAAGTGGCGGCCCGGCTCCTAGCCGGAGATTTGACATTTTCGCAAGTCTCGGGACGCTTTGCCCAATACGTTGGCCGCCAACTCTTGAACAGGGCTTAGTCTCGGGAGTTGCACCTTAAGTCTCTCTCAGACCACGGCAACGGTTAATCCACACAAAACAATGGCATACCACAAAACTTCAAAAATAGTATGGGGGGAGAAACCCCCTAAGTAGCAATTCAATCTACAATTGATCCAGATCCACCTAGGATTCATACCTCATTCGCCGATGGCCAACCGTCACAAGACTGTTACGACGTGGCTTAAGCTCAAGAGTTCAACGGGCGAGTTATGGAGCAGTTACCCGTTAGCGTTGACATTCTGACAACTTCATTGTTTACGGCTATCCCTCATGCACTTTAGCATCGTCATCACGACTTACAACCGTTTAGAACTTCTCAAACGAGCGATAGACAGCGGTTTAGCACAATCGTCTCCTTGTGAAGTTGTGGTCGTCGATGACTGTTCAACTGATGGAACTCAAGCCTATGTCACAAACTTACAGCAGCATCTAATTAGCCAAGGCGATTATCGCCTTCTCTATTACTGCAATCCAACCAACTCGGGGCATTCTGCTAGTATGAATGCCGGAGTTAATTTAGCGTCAGGAACCTGGATCAAACCCCTCGATGATGACGACTATCTAGCACCTCACTGCATTCATACGATGTGGCGTGCCATACAAATTCATCCCAACGCCGTCATTTGTTCCTCTCAAGCTGAGCAAGTTAATCCCCAAGAGGTTGTGCTTCATCGAACTCCCCGTGCCGGACCGGGAAAAGCCTTTGTAATTCCTCAAGAAGATATCCATTATGGGATGCTTTTAGAAATTGTCCCATTTGGAACCCCGGTTCAGGTTGCCTTTCGTCGCTCCGCCTTCTTAGAAGTGGGAGGCTGGGATTCTCAATTTGACGGAAACTGCGATGATATTGACTCTTGGATCAAAATTACCAGCTTGGGGGATGCAATTTTCATTAACGACTGTTTAGCCTACCGAACGATCTGGGAAGGGGCGGCAAATCATAAGATATCACTCCAGAAGCGGTTGGATACGAATATTTTAATGAAAAAAAAGATCTATGCTTGCGTCGATTCGAAATATCAGCCCTCGATTCCTAAGCTAGATCATGTTATTGCTTATTTGCGTCTTCATTGGGCTGGAGTTGCGTTCAAGCAAAAGCAATTCCGAGATGCATTATCTATTCTATCTTTTGCCGTCTTCTGTTTTCCTGCCTGGGAGTTATTAGTGCGTGCTGTTTTATTTCGTCAAAGTCCTTGGCTCTCTCGGGGGGGCTGGTTTAAAGAACACCCCTTTCGAGTGCCTGGACAAGTCTTGTCGAAAGATGCTAAAAAATCGTTAGCTCATCAGGTTGAACTTGAGTCGAATCGCTATAGCTTCCAACTTCAGCAAAGCTGGTTAGAGTTTAAAAAACGACAGTGGAAAAGTGGTTTCGGGTTAGGTTTAGATGCGGTCGTTAAATTGTTGAAAGCTCCCGTATCCCACAAACTCTCCTGCCGCTGGAACATTCGTAAAATTCCGCTACATCAGCAAGCCAGTGCTAATGCCAGCCTCCTGGAAGATATTTATGATATTCTGCAACAAAAATATGAATCACGCATTCCCGATTTAAAAGTCCTACAACATTATCTGCATTTGCGTTGGAGCTGGGCTGCACTGAAGCAAGGTAAACTCTGGACCGGTCTGAAAATTGCCTTTCCTGCGGTCTTCGATCTGCAAGCTTGGCAGACTTGGCTAAAAATTGTACGCTTGCAACATCAACAAGAGCGTCATAACTCCGTGCGCCGGCAGGTTATTGATACGCTTGATGACCCTCAGGATGATTCCCCGGCGAAGTCTTAGAGAAATCTAGGCGAGGGGACTGGGGCGATCGCCCGCTCGACTGGGCCAGCCTGTTCATGGCACTCAATGTCACAATACATCCAGAGGTGCGATTCGTTTAGAGGGAAAGTTAAGGCTGAAACGCCTGAAACAAACCTCTAGTATAGGATACGGCGAAAGATTACACCATAAATACCCGCCCTATATAACTTCTACAGCGTCCCAAGAAATGTATAACACGATACATTTTCGGTAGGGATTGGCAAGGTCAAAAGGGAATAATCGAAGATTGTAACAAATCTTTACATAAAACCTAAGCCAAACGTCCAACGACAGCCCAAGTTTTAGAGTTGACAACTCTAGGATTTAAGCGG
>CAZXWM010000254.1:0-6281 GCA_964644215.1 uncultured Phormidium sp. | reverse complement strand
CTAAATAACCTAAGGGTCCATAGGTATAAATAACATCCTTCCCAAAACTCAACTCAGTTTCAGAAAGATGGCTAAGGGCATAAGTCCAAGAATCTACTCCAGGAGAAATAAGAAAATGTAAAACAGGAAAACAAAGTAAAAATAGATAAACTAGGGATGCCAAAAAAAGCAACCTCAATCCAATTTTGATGATTTTTGCTTGACGCCACTTAATCGCTGTTAAAATCTTCATTTCTGACCTTTGGTTTCGAACACATATAGTCATGCAAGCCGTACTAACGACTCACCTGCACCGTATTTTCCAGAGGAATGAATTTTTGATTGCCATCAAAAACCCACGCCCGAATACTTGTAAGTCCTTCAGGAAAAGCCTCTGACGGAAGACTCACCTGCCAACGAGCCGTATCATATTCTGGCCTATTGAAAACCTCAACCAAATCAGGACTAGCTTGATCAACTAATGCTGCCGCAAAAAAAGCAGGTCGATCATCTTGAGAAAACAAAACAATTTCAGGAACCTCTGGACGTCCTGGAAAAACAGACCATCCCGATAAACTTAACACCGAATCAGGGGTAAGTGTGACAACATCACCTGGATTTATATTGTCAATGGTTCCATAAGATGTTGAGGGAACTTGGGAAAACTCTGCATTTTGAACAAATTCAAAAAAAACAAGCTGTTTAAGCTGAGGATACCAAAAGGTTCTAACTGGATATGGATCGGGAAAGATTGTTAAAATGCAGTCACTAGGAGACGGTTCTAAATACTCAATCAAAGCTAGGCAATGTTTTCCTAATGTTCGACCTTGATAGGAGTTTCTTCCCGCATCTAAGGCATCAAACGATATGGAAATAGAAAATACAGCAAAAACTACGGCTATTCCTCCATAGAGGAGCCGCCAAGGTTGTCGTTGACAACAAATGCGGGCAATATGAATTAAGCCAATCAGCATCAAAACGGTTACTGTCGTATAGCGAGAGGCTGAAGCTGCATGAATTCCCAACACGGTACGTCCGACAGTGGTCATGGCGGCAAATCCTAAGGGGAAGAGTAATAATGGCAACCAGACGGCTAATTCGGCTCGCTGCTGGTGTTGTTTCCAGAATAGAACAAAGCCAACGGCACAGCCAAAAAGAATCATTATTCCAAACCCGATGGCACTTCCTGGTTGAGTAGAAAAATTACGGCCCAAAATTGCCAAAAAGAAGGGAATTGCCTCAAACGGATGCTTTAAGA
The DNA here is from genome assembly GCA_964644215.1 of uncultured Phormidium sp. GTDB lineage: Bacteria > Cyanobacteriota > Cyanobacteriia > Cyanobacteriales > Geitlerinemataceae > Sodalinema. The sequence goes on along the minus strand of CAZXWM010000254.1, from coordinate 5,044 downwards.
CATAGGTGCGATCGGGATTATCTGCCGGTTCCTGATAGCCACTGGCATAGAGTATAACGGAGCCAACACATAGCAATATCCAAAGGACTCGCTGCACTGGTGGTTGTTCGGAGGCTTGGCTACGAACCCAAATCAGGGGAAACAATGCAACCCAAATAAGCAAGCCATGGGCTCCTGAAAAACTCATCAAGAGGGCAAACATTGCTCCTAAAATAAATCCTTTGTCAAGCCAACGATGTTTTGGTGGATATTGTAGGAGAGCGATCGCAAAGACTAAACAGGTCGTTTTCCAAAACCAAGCCAGTTGAAATCCCCAAAGCCAATTTTCATATTGAATTAGAGAAAAGAGGAGAATAACGGTAATGATATCGGCAAAATGTTGCCAATTATAGGTATTTGGATGTCTTAAAGCTTGTTGGCGCGAAATCCAATAAAGTGCGATCGCCGACAAAACAGTTAAGAGTACACTGAAATACTGTTGTACCTTAACATTCCAATGTGTAGCAAAGGCTAAAGCCGCTATAAAAAAGCGAGGAATGAGCATTCGATGCTCGTTATGAGGAACCCAAAAATCCGAGAAGGTTGCGGTTTCAAAGTGAATTTCATGAAACAATGCGACCAAACCAAAGGAATCCATAAAGGGAACATTAACCCCAAAGCGATGAATAAAGGCTAGAGTGGCCAAAACGGGCAACACATAAAGTAGAGTTAGCCAACTAAAGGATTTAAACAGCTTCGGGGTTATCATATCGAAAACTCATTAGAATGAGACTATGGACGAGTGACTAGACAACGCTAATGGCGTGGCTTTAAGGCAATCACTAAAAATTGTTTGCCCAAAAATTGCCAAACCAAAGGAAGTGATAAATAGACAGAAACAGTCCAAAGGGGAAGTTGTCGTCCATTTGCCATCGTGTAGGGAAGAAACTGAGGAATACAGGTGTTTACCTTAAATCCCTTAAGTTCCAAAATCTCTGACATCGAGGCATCCGTTAACGGCAAATGATGGTCAAAAAAATCCCAGTACACTCCCCCAGTGTATTTTAGGTTGGGTCCTAAACAAATTATCTTACCACCAGGTTTGATACAACGATAGGCTTCAGACAGAGTTTGACTCAAACTCTCTTTAGACGAAAGATGTTCCAGGAAATTACTCGTAAACACCACATCTAACGATTCATCGGCGAGAGGCCAAGCTTGAGAACAGTCTTGATGTAAAAACTCAATCTCTTGCTCAAGATACTCCCTAGCATCGGGGTTAAGATCCATGGCATACTTGCGATTTGCCTCAACCTGATTGATAAATTCACCCCAACCACAGCCGAGATCTAGAATATTCTGATTCGTTCCCACTTGAGTTTGAAAGTAGGATTTGACCAAGATACGCCAGACACGACGACGATATGGAGCAATGTTGAGGAATCGGCGTTGATACTCCTGTTGTAGTTCTTCGACTAACATGAGCGAATGTCTATCCTAAAGGTATGGAGGTTCCCCCCGAGTATAACTCCATAAATTTAGATAAAAATGCCCTTAACTTGTGATTCCTCCCGCACAATCCAATCATAAATATCTTGCAGAGTCTGCTGAATATTTCGTTGAGGACTCCAGTTCAGGTGAGACATGACTTTGCGGGAGTCGGTGATAAAAATGGGGATATCACCGGGACGGGTTTCGGGAACTGGGGTTATTTCGATCGCCGTCCCGGTAATCTCCTGACAAATTCGCGTCGTCTCCAACAGCGACACCTGATTTTCAAAGCCTCCCCCAACATTAAAAGTTTCTCCCTGAAGGCGATCGAAGTTCTGAAGCTGTAAATCCAGTAAATCCAGTAAATCCTCCACATGCAAGAAATCCCGAACCTGCTTCCCGCTTCCCCCATAGCCGATATATTTCAGAGGTTTCTGGAAATAATGGCGGGCCACCCACAAAGCGAACACCCCTTGATCCACTTTCCCCATTTGCCACGGTCCCGTCAACACCCCACAACGATTGACAAGGGTTCGTAGATTATAGGCATCTGCATATTCAGCAATCAGCAGTTCTGAGGCCAGTTTCGTGGTTCCATAAAGCGATCGCGCGCGATCAAGGGGGAAATCCTCCGCAATCCCATGGCGAGACACTCCCGCAAACGGCTGATCCTCCTGTAACGCAAAGCGAGTCTCCGTTTCCTCGTAGTTCAGTTGACTGAGATAGGAAATCGGATAGACGCGGCTGGTGGAGAGAAAGACAAAATCCGCCTGCGTTTGGCGGGCCAACTCTAAACAATTCACCGTTCCCACTAAATTCGTTTGCAGGAGATATCCCGGCGAACCATATCCCGCCAATACCGAGGGTTCGGCGGAACATTCGAGAATCAAGTCTGGGGTGAGTCGTTGCGGATCGAGATCTTCGGAATTGCGGATATCTCCATGGACAAACTCAATCCCCGCCGCCTTGAGGCGAGGGAGATTCAATTCAGATCCTCGCCGTTTCAGGTTATCTAAGGCGGTGATCTGCCAATTGGGATAGCGTTTGGCCAATCCTAAGGCCAGGGAACTGCCGACAAATCCGGCCCCTCCGGTAATTAAAACACGCTCAGTCATAAGATGGGGGATAATAAATGGGAAATTGGCTTGATGTCGGTTTAGCGGCTTTGTTTCGAGGAAGACACGGCTTCGGCGGGAGTCGAAGGCTGCGATCGCAACGGCGAGGGACGACGATAGTCTCCCCGAGACAGCCAGCGTTCGAGGAGAACATAGAGGACAATAAACAGGTAACGACTCCCCATTTCCTTGATTTTGAGTTTGGAGACTCCCGCTTTGCGATTTTGCCAACGAATAGGAGTGGTGACATAACTGTACCCTCGCACAATGGATTTTAGGGGAAGTTCAACGGTGAGGTTGAAATGGTGGGAGAGAATGGGGTGAATCCCCTCAATCACCTCGCGGCGATAGGCTTTGAAGGCGTTGGTAGTGTCGTTGTAGCCTAGGCCAAACAGAACTTGAATAAACAGGTTCGCCAGGCGGTTGACAACCAGCTTATGACTGGGGTAGTCGATCACCTCGCCACCGCGAATAAAGCGAGAACCAAAGACGCAATCATAGCCTTCTTGCAGCAAGTGATAGTAGCTGAGGATATCTTCGGGAGCGTCGGAAGCGTCGGCCATAACGATCGCCACCGCATCGCCATGAAACTCATCTAAGCCACAACGCAATGCAAAACCAAAGCCATTGGGATAGTGATTGTTGACATAGCGAACTCGGGGATTAGCCTGACTGAGATCTTCTAACACCGCTTCGGTGCGATCGCGGCTATTGTCGTTAACCACTAAAATCTCGTAGGGAACCCGGTTTTGATCCAGGAGGTTGCTAATAGCCGTGACGGTATCGGCGATCGACCCTTCCTCGTTATAGGCCGGAATGACAATCGAAAATAGAGATATCGGAGAATGACCCCCCGCCTCACTCTCCTGGGGAGTCTTTTTTGCGTCAGGAAAAGCCGCTTCGAGGCCTTCAGGACGGTAGAGTTGTGCATCCTCGGACTGGCGATCGCGAAACACCAGGCGATCGCTAATAATATAGTTCAACACCGCACTGACCAAGACCCCAACGAGGGTATTGACGCTATAACTTACCCCCAACCAATCGAGAAAAGGGAAAATCGCAAACACCCGCAACAGAACTGAACCGCCAGCCGAGAGATGATAGAGAGGTAATTGTCGCAACAGCACCTCTCGCCATCTCCAAGTTCCGCCACGCCAAACCCAAATCCGATAAATAACGAAGCTAAACAGCAGCGACAACTCAATCGAGATAACATTGGCTGCATTCCGCAGAACCGTCGTATCCCAGCCGGCCACCTCAATGAACAAAAACATCAACAGCAGGTTAAACGCTGCTGCAACACCGCCGCCAAAGAGAAAGCGAACCGCACGTTTTTGCCAGAGTTTTTGAAAAAACCTCATCTCATCCCCATTTTCTATGATTACATTGATGTGATTACAGATGGGATTGCCACTCAACCCCGAGGCGATCGCTACCAGCGATCAACATTTTGGCTATAAATCTCTTTCAGGATATCCCGGACACAGTACGTCAACTCCCACTCAGGATAATGGGACTTAAAACGACTCAGATTGCCAATCCACCAGATATGATCGCCACTACGATTGCTCTCTTGGTACTCCCAGTTGAGGGTCTTGTCAGCAATCTCTTCGCATTGTGCGATCGCCTCTAGCATCGAACAGTTACTCTCCCGTCCGCCACCGATGTTATAAGTTTCGGCCACCCGTGGACTCTGGTAGAAGTGATAAAAGGCATTCACGAGATCATAGCTATGAATGTTATCACGCACCTGTTTTCCCTTATAGCCATAGACCTTATAGGGAGTTCCCGTCATCGTACATTTCATCAAATAAGAGAGAAATCCATGTAACTCAGTCCCCGAATGACTCGGTCCCGTGAGACAGCCACCTCGGAAACAAGCGGTTTTCATGCCAAAGTAGCGGCCATACTCCTGGACCAACACATCCGCCGCCACCTTAGACGCGCCAAACAGGGAATGCTTACAATGATCAATACTCATGCTTTCGTCGATTCCCTCGTAAAACGGATGACTCTCCTCAATCTCCCAACGGCGATCGAGTTCCACCAGAGGAAGCTGGTTAGGAGTGTCGCCATAGACCTTATTCGTTGAACAAAAAATAAACACCGCTTCAGGACAATGCTGGCGGGTCTGTTCTAAGAGATTGAGGGTTCCGTTGGCGTTGACGGTAAAATCCGTAAACGGATCTCGCGCGGCCCAGTCATGAGACGGTTGGGCCGCCGTATGGATAATCAGGCAAATTTCCTGGTTATAGCTGGCAAATAGGTCGCTGATGGCTTGGCGATCGCGAATATCGCTATTGTGATGAATATACTGGTCGCCATACTTCTCTTGCAGGCGATCGCGATTCCACAGCGTCGAAGCACCCTCCCCAAAAAATGACTCCCGCATATTGTTGTCAATACCAACCACGGTAAAGCCTTTCTCACAAAAAAAACGAACCGACTCCGAGCCAATC
>CAZXWM010000253.1:0-6291 GCA_964644215.1 uncultured Phormidium sp. | reverse complement strand
TCGCGGCGTAGGTTGCCGCCAAAAGTAAAGTAGTCCAATACATAAGTTAACCCTAGAACCCATCTGTCTCGATTAAAACACGTTTTTCCTCAGACAAACACCTGATTTGAGGGAATTTTTTTATTTTTTTTTAGAATCCTCAAATACCTTTCTGGACAACCCATATCACTATTTGCAATTCAGTACAATCCGAGTACATCGTTTGTATTTTGTTAGTACATAATTTAGACAACGTAATACGCAGCCGTTTCCATCCCAGCAGCCGGGCATTTCGCCGCCTCTGAGCTACCCTTCCCCAAGAGTCCGGCGCGATCGCCGTCCCGTCACCAACAGGCCAAACACCAGCCAAAACAGTAACAACGCCCCCGTCAGCAGCAACGTCCCCACAGCCCCCAACTGCACCACCAAAGCCGGGGCCGCCGCCGTAAACAGCCCTCCCCCCACAATCGGCTCAAAAAACAGTTGCTTGTACGCGAAACTCTCAAACGCCGCCGAACGATTCTGAGGATCGACCATCCGTAACAGCAAAATCCCCGTCGCCGTCACCCCCATCGACTGGCCCACATCCCCCAAACCGCGCTCAAACCAAAACTCCGGTATCATTCTCGGCGCCAGAACCATAAACGCCAGCACATTCCAAGCAATCCCCAACAACGCCAACAACGCAAACGGAACCAAATTCGCCCCCAACGCCGTTAAAGAAATCGAAGCGAGAGCCGTAATAATCGTAATATCCAACGCCACCCCGCCAATTCGCTCCATCAGCGATCGCATCACCAGCGGCTCCAACCGCAACCGTCGCAACAGCAACTGCACCAAAATCCCCCCCACCAACGCCATCGGAAATAGAGGAATATAGCCCAAAATCGTCAAACCATCCTCTCCCCCCCAACTCAAGCGCTCAAACCCCTTAAGCGCCTCCAAAATGAGCCAACCAAAAGCCACCGCCAGGCCCACAAACCCCAAATTCAGAGAAATCGGATCGATCAATAAATCCGACGTTAACCGCTCCCGAGCCGCCACAAAATCAGGATGCTCCCGCTCCGGCCCATACAGCTCCACCGTCGCATCCGGTTCAAGACGAGCCGAGCGAACCAATCCCTTGCGTCGTCCCCAATTGGCCAAGAGAATCCCCGAAACAATCCCCGAGACAATACCAATCGTCGCTAACCCCAACGCCAAATCTCCCCCCTCAGGAAATCCCAACTCCGTCAAAGTTTCCGCCATCCCCGCCGCCGTTCCATGGCCCCCCTCAAAGGCAATCTCAATCAACGTCCCCGCAATCGGCGATAACCCAAACACCGGCGTTAACACCAACAGTGCCAACAACAACCCCACCACATACTGTCCCCAGGCCAAAGTTTGACCAAAAGCCACCTGAGGAGCCGCCTTGCGCCAAATCTCCCGAGGCGCAGGCAAAATTTCCCCCAAAAATAGAGTGGCAAACACCACATTAATAAAAACCCCCGGAGATTCTCGCCACACTTGTAGGATATTTGGCGCGAACAGTCCCTCAGCCAACGGCGAATCCGGGGACATCAACTGTCCCAACACCTGCGGTCCTAGGAGCAGAGCCAACAGTCCGGCCACAATAGAACTAGGAATATAAAGCTGTCGGAGAATCCGTAACTTTTGGCGAATGACACGGCCCAACAACAACAAAATTGCGGCAATGACAAAGGCAAAAAAGGCGTCACTGAGCTGAAAACCCGTCGTGGCGGCAAGCAATAGGGGCATGATATTAAGGAAGAATCGGCAATCCCTAACAGCTTAGCCTAGCTGGCCAACAGCCTAGACCATTTTTTGCAACGAGACCGCCGCATCATTAAGATGTTGGCTACCGGCGCGAGTTTGGCTGATACTGCTGGCCGTTTCATTGGCCCCAGAGTCGAGAGCCGTCATGGCCTCAGTTAGCTGTTCAATGGCGCGAGCCTGTTGTTGTGCGTTGGCGGCAATTTGCTGAGATCCCACTGCAATTTTCTGAATCGCATCTTTAACCCCCATAAACTTCTCAGCGGTTTGATGAGCAAAGCCGGTGGTATCTCCCACAGCACTGCTACTATCTTGGGCCAGGCTGCTGGTGGTGTTAATGGCCGATTGAACCATATCGACGAGGCCGTCAATCTTCTCAGCCGAATGGCGACTTTGGTCCGCCAGTTTACGAATTTCTGAGGCGACTACGGCAAACCCCCGGCCCGCATCCCCGGCTCGAACCGCCTCTACAGACGCATTCAGGGCCAGCATATTGGTTTGATTGGCTAAGTCACTCACTAAGGAGGAGATGGTACCAATGCGGCGAATCTGCTGATTGAGATTGTCCATCTGTTCGACTAACCCCGCCACCCGCTGTTGCAGTTGGGTGGTGCGTTCGAGGGTGCGATCGACCACCACTTCCCCATCTTTGGCCAGTTGTAGCACGTGCTGAGCCTGGTCTTGGGCGCTTTGAGCCTGTTCAGCGGAGCGTTGCGCTGAGCGACTGAGTTGTTCCATCATGGCGGTGGATTCACTGATCGAGGCCGCCTGCTGGGATAAGCTGCGTTCTTGTTGTTCGACGGTGGCGGCCATTTCTGAAGAGGCGCTGACGACGGTTCTAACTACATCGGTGATGCGTTGAATTAGGGGTTCGGTGATGAGCAGGCTAACCCCGACGGCGAGAATCGTTACCACAACGGCAGTTCCTAGGGTTCCTATGGCAATGGTTCGTAGCAGGCTATTGGAGGTTGCAAAGGCGTTGTCCGTTGTGGTTTCGACAATCACTATCCAGTTGAGATCAAACATCTGTTGACTTTGATTCAGGGGGACAGCGGCTATTAGGTAAGACTCTTGATTTCGGTCGTGAATAATGCCGGTTTGGCCCTCAGCCATCCGTTGCGCTTGTTGAATTAAGGGCAGGTTTTGAAAATGGTTGACGTTGACGTTATCCTCTTGGCTACTGATAAAAATTCGTCGTTGAGAATCGAGGACATATTCGTGGTCGCTGTCGCTGCTGACAATCAGGTTTTGCAGTTCACGGACGGGCAATCGGGCCTGAACAATTCCCATGGGAGTTCCTGTGTCAGCATTGAGAATGGCGGCGGAGATATAGACGGATAATTCCCCGGTTGTTGAGGCGACACGAGGGGAACTAATGAAGGGGCGATCGCGATTGAGGATCAGGCGGAGATTGTCTCCGTCTAACTGGGTGATGGTGTCGCTGCCACTTGAGCGAATCATCAGCCGTCCTTGGGTATCAAACAAAGCCACACTGTCATAAACTTGGTAAGCTTCAATAATGGTGTTGAGAAAGTCTTGTTTGTCCGGGGCGCTCATTGCTAAAGCAATTTCAGGGTTGGTAAAAATTGGCAGACGCGAAATCGAATAAAAGTCACCATAGCGTTCTGCCATAAATCGATTCAATTTCCCGGAAATTTGGGCACCATAGCTTTGTTTGTTGGCAAAGATTTGCTCGCGCCAAGAGCGGTTGGTGGTGGTATAGGCGATCGCCCCCACCACAATCACCGGAATGGTTCCTAAAGCAATGGCGATCGCCGCTGCTTTCCAACGTAAGCCACGACTTTTTTCTGAATGTTTGCTGTTTTCGGTCAACATATTAGACTCGCAGATTTACAAAAGGGCTAAACGGACGGTTGGCTTGTTGATTCTTGGTTGTTAACAAATTATTGCCATAGGTTAATCACTGCAACGCTTAACCAAAACAACCGAGATACTTGTAGAATGCTGATAGTTTTAGGATAACAAATTCAAGAACCATTGATATATTTTTAACAAAACGATAGATATTTTGATATTTATTGATACCTCAAGAGTCAATCACGCCCCAAATGATGACCCGGTCATAAGCTACGATTGTCTCAGGGGCCAGAGAGTTGAACCAGCGGGTAAGATCGGACAACGAGACGGAATCAATCCCAGAGCATAACCAGTGTTTCCCCAGAGTTAACTGTTGATTATCAAGTGTTTATCGTTCGACTATGCCCACCCGTATTTTTGGCATTCGCCATCATGGTCCAGGATCTGCCCAAAGTTTGCACCAGGCCCTGCACCGTTGGCAACCCCAACAGCTTCTAATTGAAGGACCCCCAGAAGCCAAAACCGTGACCCACCTAGCCGCCGCTCCTGAACTTGAGCCTCCGGTGGCGTTGCTAATGTATAGTCGAGAGCAACCCCAAACCTCGGTCTACTACCCCTTCACGGTGTTTAGTCCCGAATGGCAAGCCCTGCAATATGGCTTAGGGGCCGGGATTCCCATTCATTGGCTTGATTTACCCCAGTGCTATCAATTTGCCCTAGAAGAGCAGCAGCGACAGACGCAAGAACCGAAAGCCACGAACCCGATTCAGGGACTGGCTGAGGCAGCGGGGGCGGTGGATGGCGATCGCTGGTGGGAACAGCTCATCGAACAAGGTCAACCCTCCGAGGAGCAGTTTACCGCCATCCTAGAGGCGATGACGGCTCTACGAGAAACCGCTATTATCACCGAGGGCGATCGCCTGCGAGAAGCGGCCATGCAACGCCGCCTAAGACAAGTGCAACAGGAGTTTCCCCAAGCTCGTCTAGCGGTGGTTTGTGGTGCCTGGCATAGCCCCACCTTAGCCGTAATGCCCTCGGACACCGAGATAGAGACGCAACTGGAGTCATTGTCAGAGCGATTCCCCCAACCCTTAGCCGAGATTCAGGCCACCTGGATTCCCTGGAGTTATCGCCAACTAGCGGCGGGGAGTGGGTATAAAGCCGGTATGACCGCCCCCGGTTGGTATCATTACCTCTGGGAAAGTCGCCATCAGCCGCCGCCACAGCGAGCCTTGGCTTGGCTAACTCAAGTAGCTGTCCAGCTACGGGAATTGGGACAGCTAACCTCAACGGCTGAGGTCATTGATGCAGTGCGTCTAGCCAACACCTTAGCCGCCCTGCGCGATCGCCCCCAACCGGGACTCGAAGAACTGCAAGATGCCGCTGCAACGGTTATGATGCCCGACTCAGCCTCGCTGCGCTCTCAACTGCGCGATCGCCTCGAAATTAGCGATCGCCTCGGCCGAGTTCCCCAGCAAACACCAACAACCCCGCTGCAACAAGACTTACAGCAACAAGCCCAACAGTTGCATCTGAGTATTAGCAGCGATCGCACCGTCCTCGACTTAGATCTACGCCGTCCCCGCGACAACCGGCGATCGCAACTGTTCCACCGACTGAGATTATTGGGGATTTCCTGGGCCAGCCTGCAAGGCAATCCCGGCTTAGGAACCTTCCGAGAACTCTGGCATTTGCAATGGCAACCCAGCCTTGATGTCGAGCTGATTCAACGCTGTATCTGGGGCAGTAGCCTCGAAACCGCCGCCAACGCCTATAGTCAATCCGAAGCCGAGGCGATCGACCATCTACCGCCCCTCGCCGCCTTGGTCGATCGCCTCTTCCGAGCCAATCTGCCCCAAGCCATCAGCGGCATTCGCGATCGCCTCGAAACCGTCGCCAGCCAGACTCACGATCTCAGCCAGTTAGCCGCCGCCTTACCGCCCCTAGTGGGGATTTTACGCTATCGCAACCTGCAACAAACCGACGCAACGGTCATTCAACCCATCTGCGATCGCCTCGTCTTACGCTGTTGCCTAAACAGTCCCACCGCCTGCCGTCATCTCAACCCCGCCGCCGCCCGCCAACTGGCCGGAGCTATCCTAACGGCCCACGGGGCCATCGCCCAACTTCCCGACTGTCCCCACCCATCCCGTTGGCTCAACAGCCTAGAGACCATCCTGAACGCCCCCGACAGTGCCAGTCTGTTAGCCGGTTTAAGTTGTCGTCTGTTATTTGACACTCAATATCTGAGCCGCGATCGAGTCAGCCAACATCTCGGTTGGGTCCTCAACCAACGAGACCACCTCGATCGCACAGCCCATTGGCTCGAAGGCTTCCTACAAGGGAGTGGACTGCTACTGGTTCACGACGATCGCCTCTTGGGGCTAATTGACCAATGGCTGCGATCGCTCCCCGAAGACCGCTTCCTCACCGTTCTACCCCTCCTGCACCGCAGTTTTGCCCCCTTCAGCCCCGCAGAACGCCGCCAAATCGGCATGAAAGTCCTGTCCAATGTCTCCCGACTCGATATCGAAGGAGAACCACCCCAGCAGCCCAGCCAAACCAGCCTAGACCCCAACCGTAGTCGCAAAGTCCTACCCATCCTCCGACAACTCCTTGCCAGAAGAGGGCGACCATAAAGGTACGCCCCTACCCCTCTTGCCTCTTGCCTCTTGCCTCTTGCCTCTTGCCTCTTGCCAGAAGAGGGCGACCATAAAGGTA
>CAZXWM010000252.1:0-6308 GCA_964644215.1 uncultured Phormidium sp. | reverse complement strand
GCGGAGTCGTTGCGAGATGCGAATGAGGTTCTAAATAGGGTTTGTACCACGCCGCATCAGCAATCAGCACCTCATTCGCATCTCGCAACGACTCCGCCGCTGTTAACAGAGGAATTGAGAGGTTTCCCAATTCCGACTCCAAGGCGAGTTGAGCCTCCAACCGTTGCAACACCGTCAACACCTGGGGAATTTCCAACGTCGTTAACGGAGTTTCCTCGAACTCGGCGGCTAACTCCTGCAAAAACTCCTGATAATCCCCAACCGTCGGCGTTTCCCGAACTCCCAGCAGCGGATAGAGCAAATCAAGTCCTAACTCGGGGAAGCTGTCTAGGGAAATCTGAACCCGTCGCGAACCAAAGAAGGGAACCGCTTGCGTGAAACTGTGGCGGGGTTGCCAAAACCGTTGTGTTCCCTCATCCCAGAGACAGCAGCGATGTGCAAAACGGGCCTGAAGTTGCGGGGAATGGCTTTGCTGGCGTTGGCGGGAGTTGTTGAAATAGCGATAGAGATAACGATAAATGGCTTTGGCGGAGTCTAAAACCTTGGCGGTGGGATTGGTTTGATTGGGGTTGTTGTGCCACTGTTCCCAGAGGGTTATAATTCCATCGAGGCGATCGCACACCTGTTCAAACGTCACCGCTTCAAAGCCTAACGCCTGTTGAATCTTCTGAGGAACTTCATCCCGGCTATAGAGAACTAAGGGTTTTGAGGTAATCGCTAACTTAGCATCCTCTTCCCAACAAACGTCTTTCGGTTGAAACAGTCGCACTGGAGGAATCGGTGCAGCGGCGTAGGTTTGCAACCGCTCGGGATTGCGTTCCACGGGGAGCCAGGACCGTTCTCGCAACACCTCCGCTAGAGGTTTTTTGTCGCTTCCCACTGGGATTTCACTTAAATCTGACCAATGTTCTAGGAGATAGTGCCAAAGTTGTCGCAAGAGGGGGTAACTTGCTTTTAAGTTTTGAGGGTTGGTGCTGTCAAGACATTGCTCTAACGCGGCGAGCCAATCAGTGGCACTGACCCTGTCTTGCATTCCTAAATTAGAAAAGAAATTCAGCCATTTCTGGGAGTTGTCTTGATAAAAATTGAGATCGGGGAAGTGGATGCGATCGCCAAAAATATCCTCTAAAAACCGTTGTTCAGGATGATATAAATCTCTCGGCGATCGCAATCGTCCATCTTCACAACGAATCAACCGAGCTTGTTGTAGTTTTTGCCATAACCGTAAAGATTGAGGTTCTAAATCCTCCCAAGAAAAATTATCCCGAATCCAAGCTAAAGCCGTTCGTTGTTCGGGTTCTGAGAAATAGGGATATTCTTGCAGCAAGCAATCTTCAATAAAGGTAAATGGGTCAAGTTCAGGAATCTCCAAATCCTCTAGGAGAGGCTTCCAGGAATAACCGTCTTGCTCGACTTTTAAAAGTGTAAACTCAATGTTGAGATTGGGAATGTCCCAACCCGTTGCCGGAAGATAGAGATTGGGACGATTGAGTATTGTGAGTTCCCCCGTTGCCGTGATAAAAATTGGCAACTTCCGCAGTTTTTGCACGTATTTCTCAGAATACTGGTAATCGCCTTCAACAAACTCAGGGAGAGATAAATATGCCAGCAAGTTCGCGGAATGCTTGGGATGATAGGGGGGGAACGATTCCATCGGTCGATGGCTAAGCAGGCGGACAATACTATTTCCACTTAAATAGCGAATGAATGGGTTGTTTTTTGTTTGGGTCAATTTGGCAAGATGCGTTTTAAGTGATTTGCTGGCTTTGATAACTGGAATACCAAAATAGTCCAGTGTTTGCTCATCTGGACTTGCGATATCATCAAAAGGCAACAACGGCATTTCCACCTGATTTCCCTGATAAAGCCGTCCATCGGAGGCAGGAACGAGCGGAATTTGCGATAATGCCTGCAAAATATCATTAGCTTGCTGACTCTTGCGACCACTATAGCCAAGACCATGATGAGAGAAATAGTGATAGACCTTAATCAACCAATCTTCATTGGGAAACTCAATTCCCTGAGGCTTCCAAAGATGTCCAGCTTCAATTTCTTGCTCTCGAAAAACTTGCACCAATTTTTGTGCCGTTTTCAGAGCATCCAACGATATAATTTCAGGACAGTTACAGGAATTGAAAATTTGCTTGACCTTGGAATGCAAAAACCAGCCAGGGTATTGATAAAACAAGGCTTTTAGTTGGTCATCCGCTCGATACACTACCCCCGAAGGATTAAAACCAAAGACCTGCAAACGATTGTTAGACAAGAGTGCCAGCGGCAATCCTCGCAAGGATTTGGGACAGTCTGACACAACAAACCGTCCTAACGCCTCAATCCAATCAATTCGCCGTAACATCGGCTTGGGAGCCTCTTGAAACGGCATTCCCCAACTCTCCTCAACCCGGAGATAGTCCCGTAAATCTTGGGAAGTATAGTCTTGAATTGGACAACCCACCTGTTGAAACAGTCGGCTAACTTGACGAGGAATTTGAGGGTCAGCGATTGCCAATCCCTCTAGTCGGAACGGTTCAACTAACTTCGACCAATAAGATGAGGAAATTTGGCGAATCTCTTGGGGGTTCAGCCATTGTCGCCGCTCCTGTACCGTACAATCTCCAGCGGGAGTCACTTGGAACCCATCCCGGTCTTCCTGAACCGTCGAGCGAATCACCGGACGCTCGGACAGATGCTTAAATACCTCTAAATGTAACTGACCCAACGCCGGACTGGTGGTGATTTTCTCCGTGGGTAAAAGCTTGTAAAAGGCCTCGGGACTTTTTCGGCCCATATCCTCGACTAAACTACGATACAACTCCGCGCAGGCGATCGCCAACCCATGTTGAGCCAGCCGTTGATTCCAAACCGCTCGCGGACGGTCTTTCCCCGTCTGTCCCGAATCACTGCTGAGATTATCCCGAGAACTATTGAGATTAAAAAAGCCATTCAGATGAATCGGCCATCCCGAAGCCAACGGAAGCGGCAGAAAACAATAGACCTTTCCCTCAACCGCCGCCGGACTCCCTCCCGTCCGATTCGCCGTAATCCGGGCCGCCGCTCCCGTCCAAGGTAACACCTTCTCCTGATTCTCAGCCAGGGAGCGAATCACCGTCGCCAACTCCTCCCCCTCATCAATACGAAGCAATTGCACAATCCGCCAACTCGAACCCGTCACCTGCTGAGAACTCACCGTGTACAAATGATGACGATAGGACACCAACGCCAAAACATTGTCCTTGCGGCGACAATGTTCAATCAACTCCGCCGCCGTTTGCGGAATCGCCGTCATCAACTCCTGACGAGCCGCCGTCACCTCCTCGGGATTCTCGGTGGTAATCCGCAACACCTCCTCCCGTTCCCCCCCAGCAGCGGCCGCAATCTCAAAGACGTGAATCTCGACAATCGACTTGAGGAACAGCAACAACTCCTCGCCGCAATCTCGCAACTCCGCCAACAGTTCCCGAACATTGGACTCCTCAAAGGGTTGATTGCGAATCTCACTGACTTGAGCCTGTTGCGGGGTTCGCAGCGGTAAACGAAACAGCGTTCCCTGAAAATCCGTTGTTCCCCGAGGAACTCCCCCCGCTTCATAGATGGCCATCACCTCGGGATAATCCTCCCACCAGCCACTCTCGGCTAACTCCCATTCCCGTCCGGGTTCCGCCTTCGAGGTTCCTGGAACCGCATCCCCATGGGGGTCAAAGAAAATCAGCCGCTGACGGGAGATGAAACTGGGATAGTCGGTGACGTGATAGACGGCGTTGAAGCCAATCCCGAAACGTCCTGTTTTTTGTAAATCTGTGGCTTTCTGGCTTTGTCCGAGACTGCGAATACTCTCAAAGTCGCGATCGCGGAAGCTACTATTGTTATAGACCAACATGGCCGGTCCCAGGAGTTTCTGCAAATTCCCCGGAACCGCCGCCGCCTGATGAGTTCGCCAATCGAGGGTAATCTCCACCCGAGTTGCTCCCGCATCATCGGCATTCTGAATCAACTCCTTAATAATCCCCACCCCCTCGGGATAATCGCG
This sequence comes from uncultured Phormidium sp., assembly GCA_964644215.1. Taxonomy (GTDB): domain Bacteria; phylum Cyanobacteriota; class Cyanobacteriia; order Cyanobacteriales; family Geitlerinemataceae; genus Sodalinema. The sequence goes on along the minus strand of CAZXWM010000252.1, from coordinate 2,281 downwards.
GATAATTCCCCGCAAGCGAGCAATCAGAGGTTCGGCTTGGTAGAAGGAGCGACCTTGAGACAGAGGCGTCGTCATCGAAAATCCAGAATCGGGTTCACAATTATTGTAGGGGCAATCCCTTGTGGTTGCCCTGAATGAAGTGGTTGCCCTGAATCACAAATCATATAATGGTAGGGGCAATCCCTTGTGGTTGCCCTAATCTCCTATGGTTCGCCGTCCTCAATCACTATAACGCCGGCGAAACCGGGAGTCAGCATGATTACTTTTGAGGCGATTGCAGGTAAAACAGAGCGTTTGCAGATTACTTAAATCATTGCTCCCCCCCTTCGAGACTGGGATAATATGGTCAATCGTCAATCGAGCCTGCTGATGAGTCTTCCCACAGGCGACACAGGTAAAATTATCCCGTTCATAGACATAACGGCGAACTTCCGGGGGAAAAAGAATGCGGGGTGTGGATTCCATAAAATGACACTCGGTAAGGTTAAGGGGTGAACGCAAACGCTTCACCCCAGGTATCGATAAATTAACGTTCGCCGAAACTGGAGAAGTCCACATCCTCATCGGGAATGGGGAAAGTGGTTTCAGGAGTCTCAGCGACCATCTCCTCAGCAACTGGCTCAGCCTCGGAAGGAGACGCTTCCAAATCTTCCTCAACTTCAGAGATATCCTCCGATATCACCGTTGTCGGCGTGAAAATCTGTAAATCCGTCTCCTGAATTGGCGGAAGTTTCACCCGGCCTAAACTCATTTCCTCCAGACAGCCGTTAATCTCCCGAATCGCCTCATTATACTGCTCAATGTTCTCCCCAACTTCCGCCTGGTATTGACGATTCCGTTCCAGTTTTGCTTCCGCTTCCCGGTCTAGGGTTTTCGCCAAATTCGTCCGCGCCAATTCATAGTGAGATAGGATGGTTTGGGATTGTTGGCTGGTCATCTGAAACAGACGCTCATTGAGAATACTGTTTAGGACTGTGCGAAAACGACGAATGACTGTATTTTTGACCTTTTTCTCAAAATCGACTTGCAACAGTTGACGAATCGCCGGTTCCGCCGCCACCATTCCTTCATAATCCTGGGAACGACAGGCTTGTTGCAGGGTTTGACGCAGTTGGAAGTTAGGAACGGTGTTTTCTCCGTAAAATTCTGGGGTTTCCCGAACATAGGTATCACATTCATACCCCGCTTGTCCAACGACAAAATCTCGAACTCGCTCCTCTAGTTGCGAGAGATTTTGGTCGATTGCCGCATCATTACCGAGGAAACGATAGAGTTTATTGTAAAACTCGGCATTATGGATACTCTCCCGCAGTTGCAAGAAATAGTTAGCCACTAACTCTTCTGAGGCGTTGACTAAAACGGCTTTGAGTTGATTAGAAAGGGTATAAAAGGCTTCAACCAAAATCGCCATCATGGGAACAACGGCATTTTCAGGGTGACTTTTTTGAGCCAGTTTGTAGGTTTCTCCAACGGAGAACTCTTCAATCAAATCATCGAGCTTTTGCAACATCCGCTTTTGCAACTGGCGGAAGTCTCGCTCATAGCTGGTGTTGTTTTTGTCGGCGATGGACTCGTTGAGATAGGTTAGCACATGGTCTTTGAAGTCGTCGCCAATTTGTTTGAGTTCTTTGTTGAGTTGTTGAACCTGCTGCTCTTTGATGGTATCAATTTCTTGGGGTTGGCTTTCTAAGTCCTTCCAGGTTTTGATATAGTAGTTGCGGAGTTCAATAGAAAGAGGTCGCAGGTCATTGGCGAGTGCTTCAAAGAGTTGGGGACGGCGGTCTTCCATGAGGTAGCGAGTGATTTCTCGCCGGAACTCCTGAATCCCACTGTCACGAACCAGTTGTTCAATTAGTTCTTGTCCATAGGTGTTGAGGATTTGCTGATATTGCTCTTTCTCACTGTCGGCGTTGCTGATGGCTGGAGTGCTGGGAAAACGAGTCCGAGATAAGCGTCCAGGGGTGGAGAAATAGCGGTTAAACTCGAAAATGAACTTTGGGGTCAGTTCTTGTTGGTCAAAAGTAGAGGGTGTGTTGGCAAAAATTGTGTCGAGTCCCCAATGATTTTCGGCACTGGCTTGGCGAATTTGACTGCCGTAGAATCCCAATAAGGCACTGGTTTTATAAATACGATCGCCCCCTCGAAATTGCGATTTAATCTGGTATTCTAGGCGGTTACGAAGTTGGTCATCGTACCAGGTCGAATCGATGTAATTGAAGGCATAAAAGACGCGATCGCGAATCCCCGGACTCTTCTGAATCCGCTCCAGCAACTGGGTTTC
>CAZXWM010000251.1:0-6338 GCA_964644215.1 uncultured Phormidium sp. | reverse complement strand
TGACCAGATTATGGTCAACGTCAGCCACCTGGCCAACGAAATCGAGAGCTACTTTCGCGATGGACAGCGGTTCGGCGTTCAAATTGGCTACTCCTTTGAAGGCAAAATTACCGCCGATGGCGAACTCGTCGGCAAAGCCCTCGGTTCCGCTGGCGGAATGAAGCGGATTCAGGACTTCTATCCCTTCTTTGACGATACCTTCGTCGTCCTCTGTGGCGATGCCCTGATTGACCTCGATATCAGTGAAGCCGTCGCCTGGCACCGCCAGAAAGGGGCGATCGCCACGGTAATCCTGAAGCCAGTCCCCAAGGAGGAAGTTTCGAGTTACGGCGTTGTCGTCACCGACGAGGATGGGCAAATTCAAGCCTTCCAAGAAAAACCGGGGGTGGATGAAGCCCTCAGCAATACCATCAACACCGGAATTTATATCTTTGAGCCGGAGGTGTTCGACTATATCCCCTCAGCCACGGAATTTGATATTGGCGGGGATTTGTTCCCCAAACTCGTGGAAATGGGCGCTCCCTTCTACGGCTTAAGTATGGACTTCCAATGGGTTGATATTGGCCGTGTCCCCGACTACTGGCAAGCCATTCGGACGGTGTTGCGTGGCGAAGTCCGCAATGTCGATATTCCCGGACGAGAAGTAGCTCCCGGCATCTCTACCGGCCTGAATGTGGTTGTGAACTGGGATAAAGTCGATATCCAAGGGCCAGTCTATATAGGTTCGATGACTCGTATTGAAGATGGAGTCAAGATTATTGGACCGACGGCCATCGGCTCAAGTTGTCGGATTGGGGCCAATGCCACAGTAGATAATACCGTGATTTTTGACTACTCCCGCCTGGGGCGAGGCATTCGCTTAGTCGATAAATTGGTCTTTGGACGCTACTGTGTCGATCGCCTCGGCAATACCATTGATGTGCAAGCCGCTGCCCTCGATTGGCTGATTACCGACGCTCGCCAAGACCCCCCCTCCCGTGTCCCTCGCGAACATCAGGCGATCGCCGAACTCCTAGGTGGCGATGGTAATGCCCTCATCTCCAATGACGATGATTGATGAAACGTAGGGGCCTGCGTATTTTTTGCCCCGACTGAACCCTTGATGGTCAAAGCCTGATTGTTCCCTGGCTTCAAAGACAACCCCCAACTCGTGATTAAGCGGACCATGACTTCCTCCTTAACGCAAAAAGCAGCCTACGGTGCTTGGAAATCTCCCATTACGGCTGATTTAATTGTTTCTGAAAGCATTGGTTTAGGAAACATCACCTCCGACGGAGACCGTCTCTACTGGCTTGAACGTCGTCCCTCGGAAGGAGGACGCAATGTGCTAGTCTGTCGCTCTCGTGATGGTGCAGTTGAGGATGTAACGCCTGCGGGCTATAACGTTCGCAATCGGGTCCATGAATATGGCGGTGCCGCCTTTACGGTGGCGGATGAGGTTGTCTATTTTTCTAATTTTGCTGATGGACGTTTGTATCGACAGACTCTCGGCGGCGAACCCGAGGCGATTAGTCCTGAAGCCGAAGTTCGCTACGCCGATTTTCGGGTCGATGGGAGGCAATCGCGGCTGATTGGAGTCCGTGAAGACCATCGCGGCGAAGGAGAAGCTAAAAATGAGATTGTCGCTGTTGGCTTCGATGGGTCGATAGAGGTGTTAGTGTCGGGAAGCGATTTCTACGCCTCCCCTCGCCTCAGTCCCGATGGGCAAACCCTAGCTTGGCTGAGTTGGAATCATCCCCTACTCCCCTGGGATGGTACGGAACTCTGGACGGCACAAGTGACGGATTCAGGACGCTTGACGGCACCGAAGAAGATTACTGGGGGAACTGACGAGTCAGTGTTTGGACCCCAATGGTCTCCCGATGGGGTCTTGTATTTTGTCAGCGATCGCGCCAGTTGGTGGAATCTCTACCGCCAGGGAGACAATGGCGTTGAACCCCTGTTTCCCCTCAATGCGGAGTTTGCCACCCCTCAATGGGTGTTCGGAATGTCCACCTATACCTTCTTGGGGGCTCAACGCTTGGTTTGCACCTATACCCAGCGGGGATTATGGCAGTTGGCCACCCTCAACCCCCAAAGCCGACGCTTGCAAAATCTCGAAACCCCCTACAGCCAAATCTCCTCACTGACCGCTCACGGCGATCGCCTAGCCTGTTTAGGCGCTTCCCCCACCGAGTCCAGTGCTTTCGTGCTGATGGATCTCGATGAGGGAGATGTCGAGGTGTTGCGGCGATCGACCACCTTAGAGATTGACCCCGGCTATCTCTCGCAACCGCAGCCGATTGAGTTCCCCACGAGCGAGGGGGCGACGGCCTATGGCTTCTTTTATCCCCCCAAAAACCGCGATTATGACCCCTTAGAGGGAGAGAAACCGCCCTTACTGGTCAAAAGTCATGGTGGCCCCACAGCGGCAGCTTCGAGCGCCTTGCGGCTGTCGGTGCAGTATTGGACCAGTCGCGGTTTTGCCTTTTTGGATGTGAACTATCGCGGTAGTACCGGTTTTGGCCGTGAGTATCGTCAGGCCTTAGATGGCCAATGGGGCATTTTTGATGTAGATGATTGTGCCAATGGGGCTAAATTTTTAGCCGAACAGGGTTGGGTGGATGGCGATCGCCTAGCCATTACTGGTAGCAGTGCTGGAGGTTATACGACGCTCGCGGCGTTAACCTTCCGGGATACCTTCAAAGCGGGGGCCAGTTATTACGGAATTAGTAATCTCGAAGCCCTGGCTACGGATACTCATAAGTTTGAGTCTCGCTATTTGGATCGTCTGGTGGGTCCTTATCCCGAGGAAAAAGAACGCTACATCGCGCGATCGCCGATTCATTTTACAGACCGCCTCTCCTGTCCTGTGGTCTTCTTCCAAGGACTCGACGACAAAGTGGTTCCCCCCAATCAAGCCGAATGTATGGTTGAGGCCCTGCGGGAGAAAGGACTCCCGGTGGCCTATGTTCCCTTTGAGGGCGAGTCTCACGGGTTTCGTCAGGCGGCTAATATCAAACGGGCTTTAGAAGCGGAGTTCTATTTCTATTCCCGTGTCTTTGGCTATGAACCGGCCGAGGCGATCGAACCCTTGGATATCGAGAACATGGATTAGCCTCAGCCGGACTAGGGGTCAACTCGCTACACTGATTCAATCGTCCCAGTTCCCGAGAGGGCATCCCGGAGTTTTTCTAAAGCAATTAGCGTGGGAACTAAAGCGAGTAACATCAACGCAGACACCATATCGCCCCCCCAACCTTCGTGAAGCCAGTGGAATAACTCATCATAGCGCTGACCATGAAATAGGGTTAAAAATGTGTTGCGCAAAATGTTGGTAATGACACTAATAATGACCCCACATAAGAGAAAAACAACCACTGTTTTACGGGACTTGAACGCACCAGTCCAATAGAGCAACATTAAGGCTACATACAAGGTTGTAAATAGCATCTTAAACCCGGCACAGTGAGGCGCAACTTCCACAATACGCCCCCCCACATAGATAAAGATTTCTTGAACGTTAACATCAAATCCCCATTGAGTCAAAATAAATCCCGCTGTACCCGCAATAAAGCTTTGTAAGGGATAGGAAAATGGGGCAATCAAATAGGGAATATCCGTGGGAGTTGCCAACAAAACTAGCAGCCAAGGAATACTAAATAACCTCATCCCAGGAACTCCTTTGAGACCAAAACAAAGTCCTGACAGGGTAATCGGTAGAGAGAGACTGACCAAATCGGGGACACCACTGAGATAAAACACCGCTGCCAACCCGAGTAACACCGCACCAAAGGGATTAAATTGGTCGGGGAGTTTTTGCCATTTGTGGCGTTTTTCCCAAACAATATAGGCTGCAAACGGTAACCCAATCACGCCATGACTGTAGTATTCATGTTCTAAGCTAATGCTTTTATTCAACCAGCCATCATACCAATAGAGAATTAGGGGGACGTACAAAACTGCCAGCAAAACTGCCACCAGTATCTCGGTAGAATGTCGTTGCAGATTTGATTTCAGGGACGTTTGTAGGGTCATATCTTTAGGGGATAGATAACAGATTAGAAAACAGATTTTGCTTCAATGGGAAAGATGAGTTTTAATAGCATCGACAACGCGCTCAATATTCTCGTCGCTTAACCCCGGATACATGGGTAGAGAGAGGATCTGTTCACTCAAACGTTCCGAGGCGGGAAACGTACCGGCACTATAACCGAGGTTGCGATAGGCCGGTTGCAGGTGACAGGGAATCGGGTAGTGAATCCCCGTTTGAATCCCTTGTTCAGCTAAAGCTTGACTAAGAGTATCGCGATCGCGGTCTGCGCGATCGCCGTGGGGACTGTTCACCTCGACAACATAGAGATGATAAACATGACCCAGGCCAGAGTCATTTCGCATCGGCACAACCCCCAACTCCTTGAGGGGACTCAGTAGGCGATCGTAGGTTTGGGCGGCCTGGTTTCGCTGTTGATTCCATTGGCGTAAATAGGGGAGTTTCACCTTAAGGACTGTTCCTTGCAACGTATCGAGGCGGCTGTTAGTACCTCGGTAAACATGAACATACTTTTTCGGGGCGCCATAGTTGCGTAGCGATCGCAGCCGTTCAGCGACATCAGCATTCCGAGTGACGACCATTCCCCCATTTCCCGCCGTACCGAGGTTTTTACTGGGGTAGAAACTGAAGGCGGCGGCCCGGCCAATTGAGCCGGCGATTTCCCCGTCTCGTTGGCCGAGATGGGCTTGGGCCGCGTCTTCAAAGATAATCAGATTATGAATTTCAGCAATCTCCCGTAGTTTTCGTGGCGACACAAGCTGTCCGTAGAGATGAACCGGTAAAATCGCGCGAGTGCGGGGGCTAATCGCCTGTTCGACAGCCTCGAGGTCGATGAGGGCGGTGTGGGGGTCACAATCGACGAGAACTGGGGTAGCTTCAGCATGGAGAACGCCAATCACCGTCGCGATGAAGGTGTTAGCGGGAACGATGACTTCATCCCCCTTACCGATACCACAGGCTTGTAATCCTAGGGCGATCGCATCAGTCCCACAGGCGACTCCTACACCATGTTCGACGCCACAGGCTTGAGCGAAGGCGGTTTCAAAGTCACGAACGGCCTGTCCCAAGATAAAGTCACCTCGTTCTAAGACTTGGGCGATCGCTGCATCGAGTTCAGCTTGAATCGGTTGGTGAAGGGCGTGCAGATCGACGAAGGGAATTGGCTGCGGGACTGGGGTCATGGCGACAGTAGCTAGAAAAGTTAAGACGAGTTCTTCCACTGTAGCCCGGTTATTTTGGCGATCGCGCTGCCTTTAGGGAAACTTCATAGAATCTTTACAGTGAGCCAAGCCTCTAAAAGTCACGCCAATTTCCAGCGCCGACCCCAAGTCTAACCCGTTGCCAGTCAATCTCAGGTCAATCAAGGGAGAGTCGATAAGGGAATCTCATGTTTTCCCGAGAGTCTTAAGTAGAGTAATTCCGTTAATATATAATTCCCCGAGGCATTAAAGTGAATGCTGTCTCGATAGAACTCTTCCGAGTTTTTAAGACCATTAAAAATAGGTAAAACATCGATATAGGTAGCAGAATAATCCTTAAGAGACTCATCAAGGCGATGGCGAGCGTCCCGTTCATAGGGTCGTGGTCCCGGCTCTCCGAGTTCTCGTTTTAAGGGGGTGAGAAAAATCATCACTCGCACCCCTTGCGCCTCCATTTCGGCACAAATCTGGCTAATAGCCTGCAAATTTTTTTGCACAACATCCCCATCCTCCTGACGCATCTGGGCCAATTCAGGGATCTCCACAGGGGGGCGAAAACGGTTAATCAGTTCCAGCCAAGCCAGAGGCGGTCGTTGGTCCGGGTAGTTGCGATCGCGTCCAACAACCACAGAGGTTGGTTGACGGCCAAACAGATCATCGGTGTTGAGCAGTAACACCAGATCCGAGGCGCCAAAAATGCCAAACTTACGGATATAGTGCCATTGATTGCGCGGTCCCCAAGAGTTAGCCGACGCATTCAAGACTTCCACCGGTCCCATAGCGTCCCCCAGACGCTCTTGCAACTGGGCCGAAATCGTCCGAGAATCATCAGTCCACCAACCTCCATTAGCAATGGAATCCCCTAACAGTAAGACTCGGTGAATCTCGGGGTCGGGTTGCGGGGTAATGGGGGGGCCACGCAAGGAAAACTCGTTGACACTAATGCGATTCCCGAAGCGGCGGGTGCGCTGATTCGGGGCCAGACGATACCCCGTGGCCTCATCAGCCACATACAGAACCGGTTTCCCAAAGCCGAGAAACCAACGCAGTCCTAATTCCGAGGCGATCGCCAGCAGGATCATTGAGACAATGAGAATTTGCACAAC
>CAZXWM010000250.1:5321-6409 GCA_964644215.1 uncultured Phormidium sp. | reverse complement strand
ACATAATTATTAGTATAGATTCTCAATTGCAATTTGCCAATCAGCTTGGCGTCAGGGTCATAATTCCGTAAAAACACTGACGTTAGGAGCTATACATCAACACTGGGGGAGGGCGACCACAAGGGTTCGCCCCTACAGCCATCTATGGCATGAATTTTGAAAAATGGTATGAGAAAAGAAAAGACAAAAAAAGGGACAGAATCTGCCCCTAACATCTCAAAAATTATGAACCTGGCGATCGCCGCCCATTAAGACCTACAATTCCCCACGGATATCGAGAATTTCCCCATCTTTAATCACCACTTCAACCTTAAGCTTTTGCACCAGGTTGTCGCCCTTACCGACATAGAAGAGATTTTCAATTTGTCCCTGATTCACCTCTTGCTCCATCTCAACAGTTTGCACCTGCTGCAACTGTTGCAAGATCTGATTTTTCTGTTCCAAGAACTGCGCCTTGCGCTGATTGACTTGCATCTGCAAACTCTCAATCTGCTGTTGCGCCTGAGGACCCAGAGGCTGAGTGCTTTTAGCCTTCAGTTCCGAGACCGCTTGCTGGGCCTGCATTTCCAACTGTTGCAGTTGGCTGTCGAGGCGATCCATTTGCATTTGCAATTGTTGTTGCGCCTCTTCCTTCCATTTCGGCGTGACGATCGCCACAATGGTGATATTGCGTTTAAGCAGGAGTTTAGAGTTGTCGAGTTCCATGAATGTCTCTTGATAGGTTAACGATATCTGGGAATTGGCCGCAGAACCTACCCAAACATCTCGTTAATGGTATCGCGGTAACGCTCCTGCACAACCGGCCGTTTAATTTTTAGAGTCTGAGTCATCATGCCATTCTCCGCCGAGAACGGCTCCTGCACCAGACGAAACGGGCCAATGCGATCATCAGCCCGATAGCCAGGCCGATTTTTCACCTCCCGGCTGAGTTCCTCCCGGAACAGTTGCTGAACCGACTCCTGACTGAGATCCAACGGCGGAACCGCCTCACTATTCACCGTCAGTCCGTGAGCCGTTCCCCATTGAGCCAGAGCCTCCCAACTCGGCACAATCAAAGCCCCCAACTGACGCTGATCCTGGCCCACCAA
>CAZXWM010000250.1:0-5311 GCA_964644215.1 uncultured Phormidium sp. | reverse complement strand
GTCAATATAAGCACTGCGAACACAAGCATCCTCAATCGGTTGCGGTTCAATGTTCTCACCATTACTCAGAACAATCGTATCTTTAGCCCGTCCCGTCAAACGCAGCTGGTTTCCGGGGAGTAAACAGCCCAAATCGCCGGTATTAAACCAACCTTCGCTGTCAATCGCCTTCTCAGTAGCCTCTGGGTTATTAAAATAGCCGCACATCACCTGAGAACCGCGCCCGAGAACTAATCCGCGCTCTCCTTGCGGCAGTAAACGCCCCGTTTCAGGCTCGACAATGCGGATTTCGGTTTCCACCAGAGGAAGCCCCGCCGACCCCTGTAAATTAGCCCAAGCGCGACGCACCGTTAAGACGGGAGCGGTTTCCGTCAGTCCGTAGCCCACCAGCAGGTTAATGCCAATAATGGCAAAAAACTCATCAATATGTTGCGCTAAAGAACCACCGCCACTGATAAGAAACTTGATTTTTCCCCCAGTCGCGGCCTGAACTTTGCCATAGACCAGTTTATGACCCAAACGATGGAGAGGACTCAGGGCCAGGGCTTGTAAGCGGGCCATAAGCCGTTCTAAGCCCGAGGGAGGGGTAGGAGCGAGAGTTAAGCCATCGCGGATATTTTGCGCCTGGAGATGGCGACGACTGGCTGCGATGAAGAAGTTGGCTAGTTTTTGTTTGTTGGCCGGTTGGTCGCGGAAGTTCTTTTGCACGCCTTCGTAGATGGATTCCCAGAGACGGGGAACGCCAATCATGATTTGGGGTTGGTGTTCTTTGAGGTCGTTTTTGAAGTAGCGTAGGCTGGTGTAGAGTTGGGCGCAGCCTTGGCAGAGGAGGTAGTATTCACAGGTGCGCTCGTAGACGTGCCAACTCGGGAGGATGCTGAGGGCGCGATCGCCGGCTTGGGGAACGAAAACATGACGGAAGGCGTTAATCTGATGCAAGAGGTTGCCCTGGGTCAACATCGCGCCCTTAGGACGACCCGTGGTGCCTGAGGTATAGATGAGGGTTGCTAGGGTACTGCGATCGCTCTTGGGAAGTTTGAAGCGGGCCGCATCCCCCAAGGCCATAAACTGACCGAAGTTGAGAATCTGCAAGGGACTATCTTCGGGGGGTGTTTCGTCGGACAGCAAGACCACCCAGGGGATATTTTGGCTTAGACGTAACGCCTCATCGTTGCCCGATTGCAACTTCTCCAGAGTGGCCAGGTTTTCTAGGACAAGTCCCCGACTTTGGCTATGTTGAGCAATATAGAGGAGTTCATCGCGATCGGCTTGACTCGATCGCACCGCATTAGCGGCCCCGGCGGCGATAATCCCCTGATCGGCAATAAACCAGCGGGGACTATTTTCCGAGAACAGCACCAGGCGCGGCGGTAAATCATCGAGTGAGTCTAGGCCCAGACGTTGTAACGCCGTAGCGAACCGTTGAATCTGTTGCCAGAGGTCCCGATAAGAGAGTTTAACCGCCGGTTTGCTATGGGGGTCATCGAGGGCCGTGAGGTTGCCGAAGCGATCGCTGGCGATCGACCAAACCTCCGTCAGAGAGTTGACTTGGCTGTAATCTAGGGAATTTTTCAGATTCAGCCGCTCTTGAAGTGGGAGTTGAGTAGATATAGAAGATGGACGAGTCATAATCAATTTATAAAGTGAATTTTGTTCGGTGTCTCTAAACCAACTCTCTACAGTATCTCCGGAAATTTACCTAAATTTTGTTGCAGTCTGTGACAGTCCCGACGTTGTATGACAACTCCTCCCAGACTTAGCAGATGCCTACGACCATCACTTCATAACCGTAAATCCCCAGGAAATTCCCAGGACCGAGTTAACCGTTATTCCGTATTAACTCAAAATTAACTCAAATTTCGAGTCTCAACCAGGATAATTGATGACACCCATGAGGGGTCTTACTCATCAAGTGACGCAGCCAATATAACGAACAAGACGACAGGTGTTCGAGTAAGATGAGACCTCAAAAATGTAGTGTAAGACCCCTCACCCCTATCTTGTTTTCTGCCGTCAAACTATGTTAAATAGGACTTGTCAATTAGAACTAGGAGAAGTTGTTAATGGGTCCTCTGGAATTAGGCTTAGCGGGAATTGCCTCTGTTATGTTGACCAAAGCCGCTGAAAACACCGGTCAGATTGTTTCCAAAGAGATGCTAGAAATTGCCCTACCCCCCATGAAATCAGCCGCTGCGAGTTTGTCCACCAGCCTACAAACGGGTGTCAGCCTCTTAGGGGAACGGCTGCAAGCACGCTTTCCCAATCAGGAAAACCCCTTTGACAACCCGCAACTGGTTGCAGAGATGGTTCAAGAAGAAGTCCAAGACCCCCAACTGGCGGGAGTCGTCGAAGAAGTCGAACGACAATTTCCGCCGATGGAAATCAAAATTGACCAACGTAAACAACAGGGGATTGTCATTAACGACCAAGGAACCGCCAACTTCAACGAGACGATTCAACAAAACTTTAGCTAGGAGGACAATGGGGGGCGATTATCAACAACAAGGGATTAATCCTAATGATAAGGCTCAGGTTAACATTTCCCAAATGGTGCAGAACTTTGGGAATCAAACTCACTCATCACGAGATGCGAGTGAAGCCAAATTACTGAAAGCCGTCAAAAATGAGGTGGCGGGTCGGTTTTCGCGATCGCTCCACCATCGAGTCTACCTAGAACTCGACAAAACCGAAGACCCCAGTCAAGTCATCGCCCCCTGGTCAGTTGATGTTAAATTAGGCCAGGCTACCTGTCAACAAATTTGCCAAAATAACCCGATAGTTGATACATTTGACCGTCCCGACATTGGCGGACGCTTGCTGATTCTTGGCTCTCCCGGTTCTGGTAAAACCACCGTCCTCCTGCAACTGGCTCAAACCCTCATTGAACGCGCCGAAAAGACCGCCACAGATCCGGTTCCCGTTCTGCTTAACCTCTCCGCCTGGACTCGCAATTTCAAAGATATCCGCAGTTGGCTAATCTTAGACCTAAAACTCAAATATGGAATCCGTCAAGATATCGCCCAAAAATGGCTAGAACGGGGGCGTATTTTACCACTCCTCGATGGTCTTGATGAGCTGATGTCTCAATGTCAAGAAAGCTGTATCGAGGCTCTAAATCAGTTTCTACCTGATTGGAGTGGGATTCCCTTAGTCGTCTGTTGTCGCCTTGAAGAATATCAACAATACAACCAACATTTAGGCTTAAATGGTGCCTTAATTCTGCAACCGCTCAGTGACCAGCAAATTGAAACCTACTTACAGCAAGCCAAATGTGACTGGCTTTGGCAAGCCATTCGCCATGATAGTGATATTATGAATCCCGAACATGGCTTAGCGCGATCGCCCTTATTTCTCACCATTTTAGTCTTAGCCAGTAACAACTTACCCCCAGAAATCTGGAAACAGTCTGTCAGTCCAAAACAGCGGCGACAAATCCTCTTTGAAGCCTATATCCAAACTCGACTACAACGACGGTATCTCGGCGGTGCAAACTTAGCCGCCACTCGCCATTGCCAGAAACCCTATCAAGACGATGAACAGACGAAACGCTGGCTGGGCTGGTTAGCTTCTCGACTCATGGAAGAGAATCAAACTGAATTTTTTATTGAAAAACTCCAACCCTACATCTTATTAAAACGCCCCTATAAGCTCATCTATGGCGTAGTGATGGGTCTCCTCTTAGGACTCGTCGTTGGCTTACTCTTTAGCCTCATTTACGGCGTGATTGACGGGCTAATACGAGGACTCTTAGGCGGACTGACAGTTGGCTTAATCGTGGGTTTAGTCGGAGGACTGATTCGCGAAATTAAAACCGTTGAGACGATTCGATTTTCCCGTAAAATTGCCTCAAAACAGCTTTCTCGGATTATTACCAAAAGTTTAGTTCTCGGTTGTGTGGTGGGTTTGCTAGGAGGAATCACCGGTGGACTGATTGGCGATCGCTTTGGGGGAATTTGGATTGGTGTATTAGGTGGACTTGTGATTGGCCAGGTTTTTGGTACAGTTGTGGGGGTAATTGGGGGCTTAGTCGAAGCACTGGTTGGCGGAGAAATTAACACAAAAACAGAAGATAATCAAGGGATTTACCGTTCTTTAGTAAACGCCTTTATTTTTGGTTTTATGTTTGTCCCCGTGGGCTTTTTAATTCCTCTGTCGATTCATTATCTCAATCAACCCGTTGGACTCTGGCGACTGATTCGAGAAGGAATTGTACTCGGATTTCTGTTTGGGGCATTTGCCGGAGGATTAAATAGTGTAATCTCTCATGTTGCCCTTCGCTTTACCTTGTGGCTATTTGGGTACAGCCCCTGGAATTATAGTAAATTCTTACGCTACTGTACCGAGCGAGGTTTTTTGCAACGAGTCGGTGGCGGCTATCACTTTGTGCATGGATTGCTGCGGGAGCATTTCGCTGGGCAATATGGTAAACAGTGAAACCGAACCGTCCTAAAATCCTTCTCCATCAAGAGATAATTGCCTGGCCCTGTCAGGAGTAGGGAAATAGGACAAACGGCGCTCAATCTTGCCCTCATTATCCGTCCAGACTAACTCCGCCGCCGTCACCTGAGAGCCATCTAGGGTAATCAGCGTAAAATTGCGACGCTGCTGCGATCGCTCCCCCACAATTCGCGGCACCGAAGCCACATTAAGATAGATCGTACCCCACTCATCCTGAGCGAAAGCTTGGCGAAGTCGCCGTTTCGTATGGCGTAGTCGGTGGTGCATATGCCCGAAGACCACCAATAGCGGTGGTTGTCGGGCCGTCTGACTAGCCCGAATCGCCGCCGTCAGGTCGGGGTCCCCATGATCCTGGCCAATAGGCTTCCAATCGCGACCACAGGGGGATTCTGCCGTCTCTCCCAACCCCAAAGGACCATTGTGGGCCAGAACAATGCGGATGGGTTCAGTAGCGGCGTTCATGGCGGTGGTGATGCGATCGCCTGACTCCTGCAAACTCCCCACCCCAAAGCGAGTTTGATAAAACTCGGGCATATTCCAACGACTCCCACCCCAGCTAAAAGGACGACCCCCCACCACCGAAACTCCCAACTGGGGATAATCCCGGACTCTGTAGCCAACGCGATCGCCCCCCAACAGGTCAAATTGGCATTGAACGCGATCCTCATAGCGGCGGTCATAGGGACATTTCTTGCGTCCCCAAGGAGTCGCCGTATACCAAGCATCATGATTGCCCAGAATAACGGCCTTGGGCAACGACAAGCGAGAAATACAATCAACAACCGTCAACGACTCATTGCCAAAATCGCCAACAAACAGAACCAAATCCAAATCCCAGCCCTGCAAAATTGCG
>CAZXWM010000249.1:0-6416 GCA_964644215.1 uncultured Phormidium sp. | reverse complement strand
CGGTGAAGGTGAAGGCGTTGGCGTGGGTGTTGGCGTGGGTGTGGGGTCTGGCGTTGGCGTTGGCGTCGGAACCCCGCCATCGACGGCTACAAACTCAATCGCCCCTTGAACCTTGTCAGGATTGAGTTGGTTCCCGGCCGAGATGAAAGTTTCACTGGTGGCGTTCAGCAAGTCTTTCATGCCATTGTTGCGGAAAACATTGCCCCCCGGTTCCTCGGCTTTGCCTAAATCCGGGAGTGCCGACGCCGTTGCTGACAGGCCATAATCATCATTATCCTCAATGATATTGCCCCGCAACACCGGGCGACAGTCTCCATTGAGAACTAGCCCATAACGACCCTGCTGAATCAGGTTATTGGCAACCAGGGGGGCAGCATTCTCACCCACTCCAATTCCAGTTCCATTGTCTCGTAGGGTGTTGTTGCGGATTTCCCCCTTAGCATTTTTCAGCGCCCATATA
The DNA here is from genome assembly GCA_964644215.1 of uncultured Phormidium sp. GTDB lineage: Bacteria > Cyanobacteriota > Cyanobacteriia > Cyanobacteriales > Geitlerinemataceae > Sodalinema. The sequence continues at coordinate 5,956 of CAZXWM010000249.1, read as the reverse complement.
CCATAGGATGAGTTTTTTGTCAAGAGATTATCGTCGAGAATCGGCTTCGCCGTTCCCATGATGCGGATGCCTTCTCGTTTACAGTTCACGAGGCTACTATGGGCCACCGTCGGGCTACCGGACTCAATCCAAATCCCAGTGCCGCGACTTTCAGGATTGGAGACGGTCACTCCCCGCACTTCGGCATCGGCATCGAGGCGAATTGTCAACGATTGATTGCCATCGCTGGTGCCAACTGTCCCCCCTCCAGTAATCAGGATATCTTTGCCCTTATTGCCTTCATTGCCCACCAACTTCACCCCTGGGGGAATGGTCAGAGGAAAGGTCTCAGCTGTATATTGGCCCACGCCCAACTGTACCAACGTCCCGGCTGAGGCTTGGCTGAGGGCATGAGTAATGGTCTGAAATGGCTGTGTTGCCTCACCAGAATTGTCGTTACTGCCCGTATTGGGATTGACGTAAAAGGTTGTCATAATGGCTGGATTAATCGTTGTATTAGTGTTCTATCACTGTTCTGTTGGGTTCTCGGCCCTGTTAGACACGAATGCACCCACAGCTTCCAGGATAGCCACTCTCGGGGAGAATGGCGCTGGGGGAGAGAGCCAATTCCCCGAATGTCTGGGTTCAGGTCGCCCCAGAGGCCGCAGAGCGAGTTTGATGAATGGGGATTTCAATGATGAAGCGAGTGCCTAACCCTGGTTCAGAATGACAGATTAAACTCCCTTGATGCTTATCGGTAATAATCTGATAACTAATAGACATTCCTAACCCCGTCCCTTTGCCAACAGGTTTCGTTGTAAAGAAGGGGTCAAAAATCTGAGTTTGGATGTGAGGCGGAATCCCCACACCATTATCAGCAATAACCACTTGCACCGATTTTTGCTCGGTGACGGCAGTCGTAATCGTAATGCGACTGGGGACAGCATCGAGTTCTGAGGGGCTGCGACGGGCATCTCGTTCTTCGAGGGCATCGACGGCGTTAGCCAGGATATTCATCAACACTTGATTGATTTGTCCGGCGTAGCATTCAACTAGGGGTAGGTTGCCATAGCGTCGCACAATCTCGATTCCGGCGGACTCGGGTTTGGCCTTGAGGCGATTTTGCAAAATCATCAGGGTACTTTCAATGCCGTCATGAAGATTCACGGCCTTGAACTCGGACTCATCGAGGCGAGAGAAATTCCGCAGCGATCGCACGATATCACGAATCCGTTGCGCCCCCACCCGCATCGAGGTCAGCAAGCGCGGCAAGTCATCAATCAGATACTCTAAATCGATATCCTCAATCACCTCCTCCACCACGGCATCGGCTTGAGGATGCTGTTGTTGATAGGTGGCAATCAACCGCAGTAAATCCTGAGTATACTCGTCAGCATGGGTGAGATTGCCATAAATAAAGTTGACTGGGTTATTAATCTCATGGGCTACCCCCGCCACCAACTGCCCCAGGGCCGACATCTTCTCACTTTGCACTAACTGATTCTGGGTTCGTTGCAACTCATCGAGAGTCGATTGCAAATTCTCCGCCTGCTGTCGTAACTTGGCTTCCGACTGTTGCAAGGCCCGTTCGGCATCCTTACGGTCTGTAATATCGGTATTAACGCCAATCCACTCCCGTAGATTGCCCTCCTCATTCAAAATTGGCACTGCCCGCACACTCATATCCCGATATTGCCCATCAGCCCGTCGCAGGCGATGTTCAATCTGATAGAGACTGCGAGTTTGTACTGCATGGGACCAAACGGCGGTGGTTTCATTGCGATCGCTCGGATGGATACTATTAATCCAGCCCCAATCTCGCAACTCCTCAAACTTCAGACCACTAAACTCACTCCAATCGGGCTGTTCTGAGGTAAAGGCCCCCTTCGCATTCGCATTCCAGACAATCTGAGTCGTGGCCTCAACCAGGGTTCGGAAGCGTTCTTCACTCTCCCGCAGCGTCAACTCTGCTGTTTTGCGTTCGGTGATATCCATGGCAATGCCAAAGATACTGACCAAATTACCCATTTCATCATACTGAGCTTCGCATTTCTCCCGCACATAGCCCAACTTGCCATTGGCCCGAATAATCCGCACGTCGATGTCATAGGATTGTCCCGTGTCAAGACAATGGCGAATCCCTTGACGAACCCGAGGGCGATCGTCAGGATGGAAGTATTCAAACATCTCCTCTTGGCTTAGAGGGTCTTGGCGTACTGGGATGCCAATAATCTTAAAAATCTCTTCGGAACAGGTGGTTTGCCCGCTGGCCACGTCAATCTCCCAATTACCGATATGGGCGATACGTTGGGCATCCTGAAGATTGCGAGTCAGCCTCTGCAATTGGTCCTGGGCCTGCTGGCGTTGCGTAATATCCAACACCGTCACCCCAAAGGCAATCACCTGTTGATGGCGATCGCGAATGGGAAAGGCCGAAAACAACCAATGCCGCTCAACCCCCGGCTGGGCTGGCGTTTGTCCCGTAAACTCTTGATGCAGCAGCGGCTTCCCAGTCTCCAGCATCGTCTGTACTTTGGGATGCAATGTCTGGGCTAAATCCGGCACTATCTCGCCTAGGGAGCGTCCTAAATGCTGCTCAACGGGATATCCGGTCATCTTAGCCAGATTCTCATTCACCTGCAAATAGCGAAATTGACAATCGAGAATCGCCATTCCCACCGGGGCCGTCTCAATAAAGGCATCGAGGAGCGATCGCTGTTGGGCCAATTCCGTCTCAGCCTGTTTGCGTTCCGTAGCATCAACGGCTAACCCCACCAAGCCCGTCACCTTGCCCTGGCTGTCTTTCAGACGCACTTTAATGGTTTCGAGATAATGAATCTGGCCATCGACAAAAGGGAACTGTTCATCGACAAAACAAGGCTCATCTTGAGCAAAACTGAGGCGATCGGACTCGACACAATTGCGAACAGCCTCCTCACCAAACACCTCTCGATAATGACCCGCTTCATAAACCTGTTCAGGAGTGACCCCCACATCATCGCAAAAGGTACGATTGATAAAGTTCATATGCCCCGAAATATCGGTCGTCCAAATCCAGATGGGGGCATTATCCATAATCGCCCGCAGAGTTCGTTCTTGGTGAGCCAGTTGAATTTTAGTGGTTTCTTGTTCGGTGATATCTTCACAGACGATCGCCACATGAGTCGGGCGATCGCCATCCCAAATCGCCAATTTCCGAGTCCGCATTAAGCGATTCCCCTCACCAACTTGCACCGACTCCAGGGGAATCTCTACCACCTCATGATGGGTGAGAACTTGCTCCTCAACCCGACGAAATTCATCGGCCTGGTCTTTGGGAAATAACTCATAATCATCTTTTCCCAACAACTCCTCCACCTCACGGCCCAGCAGTTGCGCCCCACTACTATTGACGGCACAAAAGCGAAAGTCCTCAGCGGCTTTTACGAACACCGCCACCGGTAAAATTTCTAATAAGGAGGCAAAAAAGGCCGGCGTTTGATTTGGTGTTGCATGGACCGTCGGTGCGTCAACAGCAATGGCTAATCCTTGCCAACGAGTTGAACCATCAGCCTGTCGTTGCGGTCGGGCCAGCAGGCGAATCACCTGGTCGTCTAAATCATGAGATTGGGGTAGCCTCACCCGGCCTTGCCAAGCCAAATCCGTCTCGGTGGACTCTGACGTGGCGATGGCCTGAAACCAGCGGGGCTGATCTTGGGGATGGATGCGATCGACCCAAGCCCCGAAATTTTCGGGATCTAAGTGCAACAACTCCCGACTGCCAACAGAGACATGATGCCAGGAGAGTTCCCCCTGGGGCGATCGATGTAATTCATAGAAGCAGGCGGGCAACGTTTCCTGGAGTTGCCTTAACCGGGCCTCGCGATCGTCTAGGGCTTGTCGCAGTCGTTCCACTTCCTCCTGCAAGGCGGCATAGGCGTCGGGATCGGGAGACATAGCGAAAGTCATGATATAAGAACGCAAAAAGAAAGGCGATCGCCCCATTCAAGGCAATCTCAAGTTAAGTCATGTGTCGTGACGTTAATGGACGCTACCCCCAATCTATTGCAGACGTTAGGGCCAGTCACCCCTCAACGAACTAAACCTTTCTCTAGTTTAAAGTATTGGCATTCTTCTTAACTTGCTCGGCCCAATCCGCACAAACCGGATTGGCGAGTTCTCTTCCCGAGTTAATGTCACAATAAATAGTACGCTTCTATCTAATAGAACCACTACAAAAAATACTTACAACTCTTATATTCTGTCCCGTCTCAACTGTCTAATCTCAATTATTGAGCCTGAATCCCAACAGCAAACAACCTGCAACCCTTCCGAAGAAGACTTACAGGCTGTTTAGAGGATATTATCCTGAAATCGGAGCGGCGGGATTTGAACCCACGACCCCCACTACCCCAAAGTGGTGCGCTACCAAGCTGCGCTACGCCCCGTTCGCAGATCCAATCATAACACATCTAATCTCTAACGCAAGCCATGATCGCAAAAAACTTGTCTCCCGCCCCAACATCTCCCCCCTCAAACCCTGAGCCTGAGCCAGTTCTACGTCTTTCTCAAACCCATCTCCAGCGGCTGCAAGACTGCCCGCGCTGGTTCCAAACCAGCTTCATCGAGCATCGAGACGCACCATTATCTCCCCAGCAACAGCAACGACTGGCCGAAGGAAACCGTTTTCATCAACTCATGCAACAACGGGAGTTGGGCCTCCCCATCGACTCCGTCTTACCGCCAGGAGACAAACTGCGAGGCTGGATCGAGGACTTTGACCGTTACGCCCCAACCTGCATCACCCCCAACCCCAATCGTGACTCCATTACCCTACGCGACGCCGAACATGAACGCAGCCTCTTCTGGCACAATATCCTCTGGCTGGTGCGTTATGACTTACTGCTATTATCCCCGAACCAGGCCCAAATCCTGGACTGGAAAACCTACCGCCGTCCCCGTCAGCCGCAGCAGTTACGACAAAACTGGCAAACACGACTCTATCCCTTTGTTTTAGCCGAAACCAGTTCCTATCCACCCGAAGCCATTTCCCTGATTTACTGGTTTGTCGAAGGGGCCACCGCTGAATCTGGCCCCGAGTCGGGTGAGGCTAATCAATGTTGGCAATTTAACTATTCCTCCCGTGAACATGAAGCGACGCGACAGGACTTAACCGAGATCGCCGCGCAATTTCAGCAGTATTGGGCCGCCTATCAACAGGGCCAAGATTTTCCCCGCTACTGTCCTGAGTCTGGCCCCTGTGAGCTGCGATCGTGTTTTTGTCATAAACTGGAGTCGCCGCGACCCTCAGCCGGCGATCGCCCCCTCACGTCCCTACAAGAGATTCCCGAAGTTTCCCTCTAATCAACAATTCGCGGTAAGGTATGGGGCATCCTCTTGACTGTCACGAATTGCATTAACGAGCGGTGAAATACTTTTTTCTCTCAGAAGGCTGGACTGTTGCGCGTGTTTGGGGAACCCAAGGACTCTGGAATGTCAATGCTTGGCGGCGACAGCCGAACATTGAACGTCTCGACCTCTGTTTACTCGAACGAGGTGAACGACTTTGGCTGTATCGAGTCGAAGCCGCCGTCTTAATGGTTGAAGTCCGTCCCCAGACCCTAGACAGCCAAGAGACCAGCATTTCTCATGTAATGCTCAAACGCCTCATGGATGCCGAACAAGTCGTCTCACGACTATGCACATCTTCAGTTACTTGTCAACTTGAACTGCCGCAAAATTAACAATTCGTTATAATAAAAGCCAAGAATCGCTTGTGGGCGATCGCCTGGCCCGACTCATCCCCAACAATTCGTAAAATACCCTTGCGATCGCGTCTCAGAATCGATACACTTCTTTAATAATCTTTAATTGATGCAGCCCTAAAAAAACTGCACCCGTACCGAACCTGATCGTCTTTGCGGGAGTTAACAACGCTGTATTTGTCAACAGCCCAACCGTAACCCCAAACCCAGCGATCAGCCCGGTCAATTCGTAA
>CAZXWM010000248.1:0-6435 GCA_964644215.1 uncultured Phormidium sp. | reverse complement strand
GGTCAAACTGGCGATAATCCCAGTCATTAAAATTTCTTTGCCCAATCTGCTTAACCATGCGGTCTGATTCAGCGAATTCTACAGTGGCCTACGATTTCACCCAGTTAACAGATATCGTGACGCGGATGCGATCGCAACTGCGCCTTGCGGTCATCCACGGGGGCGACAAAACCCAACCCGGAGCCGTCATTTACCCCACTCACAATCCCCGTTCCACGAAAACCTATCACACCGTCGCCAAAGATATTGCCGAGGCCTTAGGAGAACTGGGATTCGAGCAGGTGAGCCTCTTGGCTGACGACATGACTCTCCCGCAAACCCTGCAACAGCACCAGATTGATCTGGCCTGGCTCAATACTGGTGGCGTACAAGGCTATAACCCGGTTTGTCATACCCCCGCCATGTTAGAAATGCTGGGGGTTCCCTATATCGGTCACAATCCCCTCAATAGTTCCATTTTGGACAACAAACACGCCTTCAAACGGGAGTTGCAGGCCTTGGGAATCGCCACGGCTCCCTTTGTGGTGTCCCATCCCTTCCAGGAGCCTTTTCGTGCAGATACCGATCTTCAATTTCAGCGTGTTTTTGCCGACACTGCCGGTCCCTTTGTGGTGAAACCCGTTTCAGGGCGAGCTTCCGTCAATGTCTTTGTGGTGGATGACGCGCAAGAGTTAGGGGAAGCGGTGGCTAAAATCCATCACCTCACCGCTAACACGGCTCTCATTGAAGCCTATTTACCGGGACAAGAGTTTTGCATATCCGTATGTGGTCGGATCACCTATCGCCAAGGGGCATTTGAAGCGAATCCCAAGCCCTTTGCTTTTTCTGCCATTGAGCGTATCTTAGAACCCGATGAGCGTATTTTTACCTCGATGGATGCTAAGGGCATGACTGCCAAGCGGATGCGGCTTTTATCAGCCAAGGATGGGGATGAACGGGAGCTGCGATCGCAACTTGAGGCGATCGCCCAACAGATTTATCAAGCCTTCAACCTGAGTACTTTAGTGCGAATTGACCTTAGACGAGATAGCCAAGGTCAACTTTACGTTCTCGAAGCCAATCCTAAACCGGATCTCAAACGCCCCACTCCCAACCAAACCAGTTTAGTGGCCCAGGGACTGCAAGACTGTAACATGACCTATACTGACCTGATTCTCAGTCTTTTGGGCGATCGCCTATACCATCTCCTCAACTACCAACCCAATCTCATCCCCCATCTGCAACGGATGATGCTCCCCTGAGTCGTCATCGAGTTAACCGCTCAATCACCGCCCGATGTTGGGGATAGGCTTGCAGCAACGCCTTGCGACTGGGGGCTTCAAAATCGGCAAACTCAAAGCCGGGGGCGACGGTACAACCGACGAGGCTATAGCCCCCTGTCTCATCAACTGTGGCTGCAAACAAATCCCCCCGGTGAATGACCACTTGTAATCGTTCCCCGGCCTCAAAATTGCGTCCCAGCTTCTGTTGTGAGAGTTCTCCCTGGGGAGTGAGAATAGCTAGGGTTAGGGAACTCCCTTCGTAGAAATGCCAAATCTCCTCCTGTCGAATGCGATGAAAGGCGGAAAATTCAGGGTTTTCTAAGAGGTAGTAGATGGAGGTGCAGTAGCGGCGATCGCCCCCAAAGCGGTCTGGGAGTGCCGATTGGGGGATGATCTCATCAGAACGATAGAGTTCGCGGTACAGTCCCCCCTCTTCCGGGAGGGGAACGAGATCGAGCTTCTCAATCCAATCGGCAGCCGTGTAACTCATGATGTCCTGTCTCCTGCCCTAAAACTGACCGGCTAACGCTCCCACGCAACGTTCGCAAAGGCTGGGATGTTCCTCCGACTCACCGATGTGAGTCGAGTAGTTCCAGCAGCGTTCGCATTTGTCACCGTCAGCACTGACGATGCCAATTCCTAGGCCCTCACTTTGGCTGCTATAGCTCACGCCTTCGAGAGCATCAGGGGAGTCCAACAGTTCGACTTGAGAGCAGATAAACAGATACCGCAACTCATCAACACCATTGCCGACGCTGCCATCGGTCACAGGAGCGGTGGTTTCCTCCGTCATAGCGGGGAGTTCCGGGGGGGTTGGAGGGTCAACCTCATCCACCGGGGCGATCGCCCCTTTATCGCGCACCTGCTGCACGGCGTTGGGGGGCAGTTCGACATCAGTTCCCAAGACTTTCAACTTGAGATCATTGGCTCGTCCGGCCAGTTTCTGGCGATCGCTGGCATACAAGACATTACGATAGCCAAAGCGCAAGGAATAGCCAAAGCCGATCGCTGTAAAGAACTCCGGCAAGAACAAAAGACGATTCACCGCCGCCAACAAGCTCGACGAGAGATAGGCCACCATCACCAACGCCACCAGCAACGCCAGATTACGCAGCGCCAAACGGTTATTACGATAGACATCCACCAGATACCCCGGTGCATCGACAATAAAGTCCATGACATCGCGAACCTTCAGGTTCTCCCAATCGGGCAGGGCTAACCCTGAAGGGCGCGATCGCTCTAAACTGGTCGTCTTAGAGTCTGCACCCCCTACGGTTTCCGTTGAAGTGTCATCGGTTATGGGTTCCGAGACTGGCTCAGGGGTTTCCGTCGTCACGTCTGTAGAAGTCTCCAGAGAAGCTTCTGCAACAGGAGAGGCTGTCGTCGCCGTCATAGCCACCGCCAAATCAGGATTCATGGCCGCGAGTTGTTCCCGCTGCGTCTCATCGGCCACAAACAATTTCAGTTTGGCTTCTAACGACGAGCCAATTTTCTTGTCCGCTCGTGCTTTCTCCATCACCTTGTTCACTTCGGCGCGGTAGAAGCGAAGTTGTTGCCAACGTTGGGCTAACTCCGGGTGACGCCAGTCTTCGTCAAGCTGAACCCAACCGGCTTCAAACACTGATTTCTCAGGCGTTTCATAGGGAAGATTCTGCCAGATATCCTCAGCCATGTGACAGAGTACAGGGGCGATCGCCCGGGCCAGATTCTCCACGGCGATCGCCAACACCGTCTGACAACTGCGACGACGGCTGGCATCCTCAGCACTGATATAAAGCCGATCTTTGGCGATATCCAAATAGAAATTGGACAAATCCACCACACAGAAATTCTGAATCGTTTGGAAGAACCGGAAGAACTGATAACTCTCAAACGCTTCCGTCACCTCATCCATCACCTCAATAGTGCGATGGAGCATATACTGATCCAACTCCGGCAAATCCTCATAAGCCACCGCATCGGTTTCTGGGTTGAAATCATGGAGATTCCCCAACAAGAAGCGAGCGGTGTTGCGAATCTTGCGATAGACATCGGAGGTTTGCCGCAAAATCGTCCCACCGAGAGGCACATCTCCCGAATAGTCCACCGAGGACACCCACAAGCGCAACACATCGGCCCCATAGGCGGGTTGTTGCTTCTTATTGTTGCCCCCGTTAATCACCACGGCAGGATCAACCACATTGCCCAGGGATTTACTCATCTTATGGCCCTTCTCATCCAAGACAAAGCCATGAGTTAACACCGTTTTATAGGGAGCTTGTCCCTGAGTGGCGACACTGGTGAGCAAACTGGACTGGAACCAACCGCGATGTTGGTCTGATCCCTCCAGATATAAATCTACGGGATAGCCCAAACCGCGCTGTTTGGCCACCGCCGCCCAAGAAGAACCGGAGTCAAACCAGACATCCATGGTGTCGCTTCCCTTGATGTAAGTGCGGCCATTGTTGCGGTAAGACTCGGGCAACAACTCCTCCACGGGCAGTTCCCACCAAGCATCAGAACCGTTCTCGGCCACAATATCCCGCACATGATTCACGGTTTCTTCCGTCAACAGGGGTTCATTGGTTTCCTCGGGAACCCCCCAACTGCGTTGACGGGAAATACACCAATCGGAGCGTTCCCCCACCATGGCGGTGATACGGTTTTCGCCCTGGGTGGGAATCCAACGCACCTGACGAATGGACTCTAAGGCGGCTTCTCGGAAACCTTCGACGGAGGCAAACCATTGTTCGGTGGCCCGGAAAATCGTAGGTTTCTTGGTGCGCCAGTCGTAGGGATATTTGTGAGGATAGGGTTCCTGTTTAAGCAGGGCGTGAGCCTCGGCTAAGGCTTCGGTGATTTTCTCGTTGGCATCTTTGAGGACATTTAAGCCGGCAAATTGCCCCGCGTCTTTGGTGAAGACACCTTTGGCGTTGACGGGGGAGAAAATCGGCAGGTTGTAGCGTAACCCTACCTGATAGTCTTCCAAGCCATGGCCGGGAGCGGTATGGACTAAGCCGGTCCCGGATTCGGTCGTAACGTAATCGCCACCAATCACCACGGGACTGGTACGGTCAAAGAGGGGATGGCGATAGTGACATTGCTCTAATTCCGCCCCTTTAAGGCGCTCTAAAACCTTTAATTCACTGCCAAAGGTCTGCGAAAGCCGTTCTACGGCATCGGCCGCCACAATTAGGAATTTACCGGCTGCGGCTTCAAATTCTAAGGGGGCTTCGATGATGGCGTAGGTCAACTCGGGGTTGACGCTCACGGCTAAGTTGGCGGGAATGGTCCAGGGGGTAGTGGTCCAGATCGCCAGCCACAGATGAGGCAGATAGTCGGCGAGACGCTCTTTGAGAGTGTCGTTGAGTTTTGTGACTTGGAAGGCGGCGTAGAGACTCGGGGAGGTGTGGCCTTCGGGGTATTCCAGTTCGGCTTCGGCCAGGGCGGTACGAGAACTAGGACTCCAATGGACGGGTTTACGACCGCGATAGATGTAGCCTTTGAGGGCCATGTCTCCGAAGACGCTAATTTGAGCGGCTTCGTACTCGGGGTTTAGGGTTAGATAGGGGTCGTCCCAGTCTCCCCAGACGCCGTAGCGTTTGAAGCTTTCTCGTTGTTCTTGGACGACCTTATGGGCAAATTCTTTGGCTTTGAACCGCAGGGCTAATGGGGTGAGTTGCCGTCGCTCTTCGGATTTGAGGCTTTGCAGCACTTTCAGTTCAATGGGTAAGCCGTGACAGTCCCAACCGGGGATGTAGTGAACTTTGCGCCCTTGTAGGAGCTGATAGCGGTTGATGATGTCTTTGAGAATTTTGTTGAGGGCGTGACCAATATGCAGCGACCCGTTGGCATAGGGGGGACCATCATGGAGAATAAATGGGTCTCCAGGGTTGTTTTGGGAGATGTTCTGATAAATCTTCTGGTCGTCCCAGAAGGCTTGCAACTCGGGTTCGCGCACCACAGCGTTGGCACGCATGGAGAACTCGGTTTGCGGGAGGTTAACGGTTTCCTTGTATCGCTTTTCTTCGGTCACGGCTGGCTACCCAGAGACGAAAGAGCAAGTTATCAAGGGTCGGGCGATCGCCCCCTCGGGACTAATGCACCTCCTCTTGACAACGGTGAGCTAATTTGTAATTTTTTATTACAAACGCTTGACAAATCGTGAGACAATGGTAGGCAAAAGAAAGCAGCCAGAGGTCACGATTCTGTCAATGCTCCATTGTAGTCGAAGAGGGGTTCAATGGGAACGCTTTGACAGCGGTCAAGACCCGGAAGTGATTTGCGACGTGATGGCCGAGTCAGTTGTTGAACCGGTGACATCCTTGGGCGATCGCGCTACCCAACCGAGGAGTTTTGAGGTAGCTTGAAAGACGAAAGCAATTCTACACCGCGCATTCTGACCTGTGCCGCGTCAGGTCTCTTAATTACTGTAACGTTCTCCACAATGCAACCGACTGACCCTTCCAAATTTACTGATCAAGCCTGGGATGCCATTGTCGCCTCTCAAGACGTGGCGCGACGCTATCGCAACCAAAATTTAGAGGTTGAACATGTAATGTTGGCTCTGCTCGAAACGGTAGAACCTTCCCATCAAATTCTACAGAAAGCCGGGATTGATCCAGCGGCCTTGGCCGGGAAGCTCGATACCTTCGCCAAGCAACATCCTCGCCTCGGTGGAGTCGAACAACTCTATCTCGGCCGTCACCTCGATGTGATGTTAGATAAGGCCGAAATTGCTCGCCAGAATTTTGAAGATACTCATGTTGGTATTGAGCATCTCCTGTTAGGCTTTGCTGAAGACGATCGCATCGGCGGCAAAACTCTACATATTTTACAGTCGGATCAATCGAAAATTGCCGCTGCCATCAAAACCTTCCGCGCCCAAGCCGCCAAAAGCAAGGAACTCGCGGCTGGGGCCTCGTCTAATGATGAGCAGAACGACGATGTTTTAGAACGCTATGGCCGGGATCTCACTGAACAGGCCCGAGGCGGAAAACTCGATCCGGTGATTGGCCGGGATGAGGAGATTCGCCAACTGATTCAGGTGTTATCCCGTCGTCGCAAGAATAACCCGGTCTTGATTGGGGAACCGGGAGTTGGGAAGACGGCGATCGCCGAGGCCCTGGCCCAGCGAATTGTTAATGGGGATGTGCCGGAATCCCTGAAAAACCGCCGTCTGATTTCTCTGGAT
>CAZXWM010000247.1:0-6445 GCA_964644215.1 uncultured Phormidium sp. | reverse complement strand
GCGATCGCAGGACCAACCCCTAAACCTTGTTCGCTGGATAGAATTAGTGACCAGTTGTCAAGCGGTTCAAATCTATCTTAATAGAACGCAATCAATTGTAACAATGTTGACAGACTTAAAACCAATAAAGACAAGGAGATTTGCCAACACGTCGCTCATGGGGCGGTTAAACCGCTATGGTGACAGTAAGTTCAAAACCCGATTGTTAACCCTGAACCGTTTTTCGCTAATTTAAGGAAAACTTAAGCAAATTGAGCTAGAATCTGCCCAAATCTTATGGAATTGAAGATTTTTCAAGAGTTTTTTGACTGTTGCGTCGGTCATTGGAGTACCGAGCGCACCTATCACTACATGACGCGCCAAGAGGTGGAGCGATCGCACACCGATTTTGTCATCCATCCCCTCGCCAATGACCTCAAACGCAAAGTCCTCACCGACAATAACTACGCACTCCCCGATCCCCTCGACTCCTTTCCCGGCTATCATCTCGAATTCGCCACCCTCTCGGAAACCGGGGAACAAGTCCAACAACAACTCAATTTAATGTTTATCCCCACCGTAAATGTCGGAGATGCGATTGAAGGAGATTACCTGCGCGATCGCGCCTACGAGGAAGATCGGCCCATCATCTCCCACTTTCGCTTCCACAACAGCAACCGGGAATTGTTGATGACCACCCGGTATAGTCGCGTCATCGCCGTCGATTCCATCAGCCTAATTAACCCCGAACTGCGGATTCGCAAAATTATCACCTACGAACGTCCCCAAACCGATCAACCCCCAGAAAAAGTGGTTCTCGTCGGTTTTGGCGTCGAACAAAAAACCACAAGGAGCTAAAAGCTATTAATTCACAACTTGCCCTTAAGCCTCTATTGTGGAAAAGCGAACATTCGCAGCTATCTACCCTGCTGGCTGATTCTCGTTAATGAACATTAGTAAATTTTCCCGCCTGTCCCTAGGCGTTTGGCGATCGCAGCGAACCGGTCATAACCACGAACTGAGTCACGTTGAAGATCTCCAGTCCACCGTAACCGCCAGTCCCCTGAACCTCGATGACCCGCAACTGCTCAAATGCTGTCGTAACTGCGGGATTGACAGCTATGACACCAGTTCCCCCTACCGCGTGGACGAAGATTACGAAGCGCGGTTTACCCATTGGGAGCAAAGTCATAGCTACTTAGTAATTCCCGTTCCTAACCCAGACAACGCCAATCAGGGAACACTCCTCTATTGCTATCTCGATTTAGATCTCCAACCCAGTCGCGGCACCTATGAATTAGGACGAGACGGAACCCTGATACTGAAAATCACCGATGAGAACACCGTACGGGACGATCGCATCTGGTTTCCCTCAGCCAACTTGCGGCTTCACGTCTCGACGATTCGGCCGAGCGATCGCTCCGTCACCACCACCACCTTCACCTCCAACGTCCGCACCACTCCAGCCTCAACAGTCCTAGATAACAAAGCCATCGCCTTGCAACGGTAACGCCGAGACTAGGTTGGGGAGTCTGCGAAATCCGCCATCCTTCGCGGTGATTTGGGACGACAGGGACTCCCCAGACAAATTTGGCCCCCCGGAAGATCGCTAAAGACACTACTACGAGCGCCAACAACGGTATTCGAGCCAATCGTTACCCCAGCGGCGATAAAACAATCCGTTGCAATCCAAACCCCATTCCCGAGGCGAATGGGGTTGGTTTTTAGGCCAAACTGGCGATCGCCAACATCATGACTCCCTGTACAGAGATAGCTTTTCTGCGAGACAACACAATGATTCCCAAGCTGAATCTCAGCCAGGCTATACAACACCACATCATCGCCAATCCAGCAAAAATCGCCGATAGTCAGCTTCCAGGGATAGGTAAAACGGGCCGTCGGACGGACAATCACCCCTTCGCCAACTGTGGCACCAAAGCGACGCAATAGCCAGCAACGAAAGCCATTGGCGAAATGGGGAGATAGGGGAAAGGCGATCGCCTGCACCAGCCACCACAGCAACACATAGACTCCCGAACGACCGCGATCGTAGTCCGATTGGTCATAGGTTCGTAAATCCACCCAAGCGGGACTCTCGATATCGGGTTTCATGACTCGTTTTGGTGATAGATACTAGACACTTGAAGCAAGACGATACTTACATCCAAAAGCCTTGTATGGCTTGAGACGTAAGTATAAACTATATCCTAACTGATATGACCATTATTGCGGCCAAAGCGCCGCAGTAGCAGCGAGTTACTGACAACACTCACCGAACTGAGGGCCATAAAGCCCGCCGCCACCGCCGGATCGAGAAGAATACCAAACTTAGGGAGTAAAATCCCGGCCGCAACCGGAAGTCCAACGAGATTATAGCCGAAGGCCCAAATGAGATTTTGGCGAATCTTGTTAAATGTAGCTCGGCTGAGACGAATCGAGCGCAAAATATCCTCAAGGCGATCGCCCATCAAGACAATATCCGCCGTTTCCACCGCCACATCCGTTCCCGCATTCAAGGCCATCCCCACATCCGCTTGAGCCAACGCCGGGGCATCATTAATCCCATCGCCCACTAAAGCCACCCGAAACCCCGCCTCCTGCAAGCGAGTAATCGCCGCCGCCTTCTCCTGGGGACTCACCTGAGCCATAATCTCTTGAGGCGACAATCCCAACTGTTGGCCAATAGCCTGAGCCGTTTCCGGGCGATCGCCGCTGAGCAATTGCACCCGTAACCCCAAGCCTCGTAATTGCTTCACCGTGTCCGCCGCATCGGCGCGCAGTTGATCGCGAACGGCGATCGCCCCCGCCAACTCATCGGCGATCGCCACATACACCAAACTATTCCCCGCCTGTAACCGCTGTTGCGCCCAATCCTCCATCTCCTCATCCCAGGAGATCCCATGCTGTTCGAGCCAGAGACGATTTCCCACTAACACCCGTTGCGACTCAATAACCGCCTTCACCCCTAACCCGGCTTCCGTTTGGGAGTCCGACACCGCCAGCAAGGCCAACCCCTGAGCCTTGGCCGAATTGACGATCGCATCGGCTAGAGGATGACTGGTATGTTGTTCCACAGACGCCGCCCATTGCAACAGATTTCGGGATGTTCCTGGCCAAATATCGCTCACCGTCGGCTCTCCCATCGTCAGAGTTCCCGTCTTATCAAAAACCACCATATCCAGCTTGTGAACCTGCTCCAACACATCGCCACCCCGGATTAACAGTCCCTGTTCCGCTCCTACCCCAGTTCCCACAAGAATCGCCGTCGGGGTAGCTAACCCCAACGCACAAGGACAGGCGATCGCCAACACATCAATCGTCAGCTTCAAACTCAGCAACAGGGGCGACAGCGGTTCCTGGCCCATCCCGTGAACCTGGCCCAAATTGGGGAACTCATGAGCCGTTTGCAACACCTGGGGAAATAAATCCACCCCCTTACCATACCAAAACAAAAATGTCAAGGCAGCCAGCGTCATAATTCCATAGGTAAAATAGCCCGCCACCGTATCCGCCAATCGTTGCACCGGCGCTTTGCGGGTTTGGGCCTCCTCCACCAGTTCCACAATCCGAGCCAACGCCGTATCTTTCCCCGTGCGTTGCGCTTGGATGATGATGCTTCCAGACTGATTGAGCGTCCCTGTACTGAGGCGATCGCCCACCGACTTCGACACCGGGAGAGATTCCCCCGTCAACATCGACTCATTTACCATCGTCTCCCCAGCCACGAGTTCTCCATCCACAGGGATTTTCTCACCGGGGCGCACCTGGAGATATTCCCCCACTCGTACCTGATCCGCCGGTAAATCCACAACAGTCTCAGGATTCACCTGGCTCAAATCCTCCATCTCCGTCAACAGATGCACCGTTTTCGGCTGTAACCCCACCAGAGACTTAAGAGAAGCCGAGGCGCGATTTCTGGCCCGCGATTCGAGCGATCGCCCCAACAGCACAAACCCCAACAACATCACCGGTTCCTCAAAAAAGCATTCCCAAGCCAAATTGGGGAAAAACAGAGCCGCACTACTCGCGACATAGGCCGTCACCAAGCCAAACCCCACCAGAGTATTCATACTCGGCGCATTCTTGAGCAATCCCCTGCCCCCTTCGACAATAATCTCCCGGCCCGGAATCGCCAACGCCAGAGACGCGAGAGCAAAATGAAACCAGATATTACTCAACCCCGGAATCGCCGGGAATCCCAACATTTGCAAATGGCCCAACACCGAGAGAATAATCAATCCCAGCGCGATGATTAACTGACGTTGTTGTTGCTGTTGCGCCTCTCGCTGGCGTTCCTCCGTCGCCTCTAAATCCGCGAGGGACAATCCCTGCTGACGGCGTAACTGACTGGGAAATCCGCCCTCCGTCAGCGTTTGAGCCAGAGTCTCCGGGCTGACGACTCCCGGCTGACAGGCCACCGTCGCCATTTCCGTGGCCAGATTCACCTTCGCCGAGGCCACCCCTGGAACTTGCGTCAGTTTGCGTTCGACGGCTTTGACACAGCCGGCGCATTTCATCCCCCCCACATCTAGGGCGAGGGTTTCGAGGCGATCGGCTTGAGATTGGGTTTCCGGTTGGATGGGGGAGACTTGCATAAATGACGCAGAGTGATTCACTGAATATCCTTATCTTTAAGCATACCGAGAACTTGCACTATGATTAGTCCTTCCCTATCGCTTCTATTAGATCGTCTCAGAAGTCGGTTAAAATCGAGAGGAACTCCGTCAATGGATAGCCGATATGACCGCCACCGTGCCTGTTATTCATAGTGACCCTGATATCCTGGGAGGAACTCCCGTCTTCGTGGGAACCCGTGTTCCCATCAAAACCTTGCTCGATTATCTCGAAGCGGGTGATCCACTTGATGAATTTTTAGAGCATTTTCCCAGTGTTAAGCGTGAGCAAGCGATCGCCTCTCTTGAGTTAGCAAAGGAAATGCTGACAGCCTATGCGAATCCTGATTGACGAATGTGTACCACGCCCTCTTAAGCGCGAACTGGCCAATTATGAGATACACACCGTTGTCGAGATGGGATGATCAGGAAAAAAGAATGGTGAACTGTTACGACTTATGAATCAAGGCGGCTTTACCATTCTACTGACAACGGATCAAAATTTGCGGTATCAGCAGAACCTAGAGCAAGCTGGCGTAGCCGTGACTGTTCTTGTGGCCCGCAGTAACCGGTTAGCAGATTTGCTTCCTCTGATACCTAATCTTCGCCGTGTACTGAGTACAATTGTTTCAGGAGAAGTTGTCGAAATTCGAAGTCCCGAATCCTGAAACCCCCTAATCAAGAAAGTGACGTCTCAGTTTTGATGACGCACATAGTCCACATTCAAGAAAAAGATGGTCGTGATCGCAATAAATAGATACGCCAACAAACCCGAGACAACGCTTCCCACAACACTCACCAACTCAGCAGCCAAGGGAATCGCACTGAACACTATCGTCCCAAACCCAAACACGAACATGAGAACGAAGGCAATGATACCAAACCCTAAGCCAATTAAAACGCTGCGCCAAAAGATTTTCCACCATTGTCCTTTGACCAAATCACGACTATAGGAGAGTGCATCTAAGCCTCGACCCCTCAGCGCCACAGCATACAGTGTGAAATACAACAAATTGGCGATGTAAATACCCGGTACAATCAATAAAACAAATCCAATAACAACTAGGATTGTGGCAACAATCACTGTCAAAAGACTTGGAACTAGGCGCGAACATCCTTGTTTGATTGCCGATGCAACTTCAACAGGTCGATTGAGAACAGCAGCTTCAGTCATAATCAAGGCACTAAGAACGCTAACAATCGATAAAACAATCATTAAAATCGCAAAACTTAGCACAATTGGGTTGTCCGCATCTGCCATGTCTTCGGGATTGTCACTCACCGGAACGAAGAGTTGAAGAATCGCCAAAGGTAAATCAATAACAAACGCCAAAGTCAGGAAGCTCGAAAAATTATCTTTAAAGACTTTCCAGCCAATATCAAAATAGTCACCAACCTCTAACTGAGGATTTTTGAGCTTAGTTTCTTGGTTCATGGGAGGAAATTCCTCAATAAAGTTAGGTGAAATAGAGAATCCTTCTGTTCCAGATAGATTAAGGGAATATCCCCAATCTTAGAACCTTTTATGGCAAACCGCAGCAACCCTTAAAACCTCATCTTAAACGCCATGATATCTTAGCCGTAACAAAAATCCATCCTAATTTTCACGTAAAAGCTCCTGGGATGGTTGGAAGCCCCGTCTCTTCAGAGCGGGGAGGAAAACCGACTCAAGCGGCTTTAGCCGCCAGCACCCCCTTGCGGGGTGGAGGGGTATGGTTGCCCCTCCATGGAGCTATGGTTGGCTCCGACTCCCTTGCGGGGTAATGTTGGCTAAGCGCTAACGCGCACGCTCCGCGAACGCTAATGTTCAGAGTCGGTACTTTCCCAATCGCACTGTCTTAACCCCTTAGGAC
>CAZXWM010000246.1:0-6452 GCA_964644215.1 uncultured Phormidium sp. | reverse complement strand
AGAGAATGACCAAAGAAGATTTCATAGTGTCTTGACTGTTACTCATGGTTGTTGTTTAGTTGGCGCTGGGCAGGATGTTTGAGTTAGAAGGCTCTGCCATGATGCTTCAATCCGTCCCAAATCCCCCAGGCTCCCGGTTCGGGGCTAATGTAGGCATTGGGACGCGATCGCGCAATCTCTTTAAGTTTAGGTTCGGCATTGCCCACAACAATCCCGGTGAGTCCTGTTTCGAGCAAGGAGCGATCGTTGAGGGTGTCTCCAGCGACCACAGTTTGCTCGGGAGCCAAGTTGAGGCTATCTAAGGTTTTTAGCAGAGTTGCCCCCTTGGCGATTCCTTTGGGCATTACATCTAAGAAGCGATCGGCGGAGAGGATATAGTCAAACCCAGCGTCGGTAATTCGAGTCAGAGTTTGTGACTGAAGTTGCTTGGGGTTGTAGTAGTAGGATACGCGATATTGCGGGGTGATGGGTTGTAACTCCAGACCCGGTTCGTTGTTTAGGAGCGATCGCACCGTCTCCGTGCTATCATCCCAAGTCTGAGCAATCCAATTTTGAACCGACTCTAGAGGGCGAAAGCTCTGGCCATCGGTGACGGTTGTCCCCACATCACCGATGATATAGTCCGCTTGAGGAAATTCCGGCTCACGGTAGAGTTGGCGCACCAAATCCAAGTTACGCCCGGTGACAAAAATCAGAACCAGACGTTGGCGATGCTGCTGTAGATAGGCGTAGAAGCGCGATCGCTGCTCTAGGGTTCCTCCTAAAAACGTTCCATCGAGATCGGTCGCTAGCACCAACGGCTCATCAACACCCATTCCAGATTATCCTCTATCAAACGCCATCTAGCAAAAGCGAACCACTCCCGAACTGACCCTGAGCTATTCCCAGCTTAAGTTTCATTCGAGGGGGGTATCCTGTCCTGAATTTAACGAATGTTGTAGCATCGTTAAACTCGTCTTAACTCAGTTATAGTCCAACGTTGCTGAGTTGATTGAGCAGTATTTGTTTAGTACATCATACACACAACCTCCCCAAATCTCAAACTCTTATCTCTGCCGGAGCCAAGGCCAAGGGTTTGTCTCCCAGGTCAACTCTCGGTTAAGCTCCTGGTTAAGCTCCCATTGACCGGAAACCGGGGCGCCTTGGCTGTAAAAGCCATGTAGCTTCCGTAACCTCTGATCCCGACGACCCCCATGCTCTATTTCCAGCACAACCGACCCCCTGAAGCGGACTCAGATGCGATCGCCCCCTCACTACAAGGGCTAATCACGGAGGATGACGAAGGAACCCTAGTCTTACTCGATTGGGTCTTCGAGTCAACCGACTCTCAGGCGACCCCTCGCCGCCACGAGTCAGTCCTGTTCCGAGTTCCCCCCACCTCAGCCGCCAGTCCTCCCGTCTCGGGCCACCCCAGTCCAGCCCAGGGCGGCGATGACTCGATTATCGAGGCCTCAGTGTCGCCCGTCGTCACTCGGGCGAGTGCTGACCGGGAGCGCGGGGATTCCCCTCAAACGCCCCTCTCCTTGGGCTTGGCGGTCGGCTTAGGAGTCAATCTTTTGGCCTTGGTGGGGGGAGCCTATTTGTGGCAAGGGACTGTTTCCCCCGAGGCGATCGCCCAATGGCAACAAACTCAACTGGCTCAAGATGTCGATTCGCCCCAGGAACAGCAACGACTCGATGCTCAGGCCCAGTCCTGGCTTGAGTTAGCACGACGTCGCGCCCAACAACAGGATTTTCAGGGCGCGATCCTGGCTATCGAGCAAATCCCGCCGGGTAGCGCCTATTATCAACGGCTACAACCGAAGTTACAGGAGTATCAGCAAAAACGGGAGATTCGCGCCAACTGGCTGTTGCAACAGGCCTACGATGCTGCCGCTAATCGGGACTTTACCCAGGCCGTGGGCTATTTACGCATGATTCCTCCGGGAACTGAGGCCGGCGATCGCGCCCAGGAGAAGCTGGCCCAATACCAAGAGCAAAAAACGATCCGCGCCACTTGGCTGTTGCAACAAGCTTATAACCAAGCGGCGGCGGGGCAATTTCGCGAGGCGATCGCCTATTTGCAGCAAATTCCCAGAGGAACCCCCGCCTATGGGACAGCTCGGCTGAAATTAGCTGAATATACTTTCAAAGCTCAGAGCCAGGCGAATTTAGGGGAGATTTCGGCCATAGCCCCCCCAGAACCGATTTAATGGGACAGGCGATCGCTTCTGAGGTCTTTCCCTTAATCATTCTGCAACAAATCATTAAAAATCATTACTGATGTTTGCGCCGATCTACCCTTATCTTTACAGAGTTTTAGCCCCCATCTTTCGGGATTGTCTCTGGTCGGCCAAGCCCGAACAGGCTCAGGTCGCCCTCAGCTTTGATGATGGTCCCCATCCCCAGTACACCCCGCCCTTGCTTGATGTGTTAGAGGAGTTGGGGGTAACGGCTAGTTTCTTCTGGCTCGGGGCGTCAGTGCGTCGCTATCCTGAGATAGCGCGATCGGTCTTTGAACGAGGTCATTGGCTGGGATTACATGGGGATACGCACCGGGCCTTCCCTCGCCTGAGTTCTCAGGAGTTGCAGAGGAGTTTGCAGGCGACTCAGGAGGCGATCGCCACCGCCTGCGATCGCCCCCTAGATTGGGTCAAAGACCAGGTGCGAGATGTACGACCTCCCAATGGTCTATTTACCCCCAAAACCCTGCATTTACTCAAATCTTGGCACTATCGTCCTGTGATGTGGAGTGTTGTCCCTGAAGATTGGCGTCGTCCGGGAGTGCAACGGGTTGGCGATCGCGTTATGAATCAAGTCGAACCCGGTTCCCTGATTGTCCTTCATGATGGTTCCTATGGCGGCCAAGACGTGGCGCAAACAACGTTAACGATTGTTGAGCAGCTACAGTCAAAAAAGTATCAATTTGTTAACATTCAAGAATTATGGCATCTTAAGTCAGGAGTTCAGAGTGGCTAGATGCAAAGAGTTGCGTTAAATTACACCTGAACCCCTTTAAACTGAAGACCGTTGCAACAAACCCTGATCCCCGATCAGGACACTCGACCTGATGACGCCGTACACTTTTCAAACAGAAAGCACCTTAAAACACCTGGCCAACCTTGAGCGAGTTTTTAAGAATCTGACGGCGATCATCGTCGAGGCGACCATTACCCCACAGAGGGCATTTTGAAGAAAAACAGCTAAAATCAGAGAGGTATTTCCTAACCTTTGTCTCATCCACAGCTACGGCGTCGGTGAGTCAGCGGTCTGGCGTACCTCAGACATCAATGAAATAGGGTTTAGCTTATCAGCAAGCTCAACTATCCCAAGGATTTTTCCGACAAATCCCGACCCGACACGATCTCAGAGAATTTGAGTTAAGCTAAGAAAGCTTTTCACAACCTATCTAAGATCTAACTGCGAACTGTCTAGCCGAACTTGTGTTAGATCGTTTAAGATCACGCAGGAAATTCTACATCATCAGTTGAATCACACCGAGTCAAGAGGAACGCGACATGACCCAGGCGAATAACGTACTTACCATTCAATCGAGCCCCCTAACAGGGGTCGGTCGATCAGGCAACGAAATCGATCTACTCATGCAAGATGACGCTCGAACCGACGAAGCCGTCGTCGAGAATGGGTCTGAAGGCAACTATATCCCCAGTTCCGGTGAAGCGGCCGCTAAACCCGGAAAATCTCGTTCAAAACGCAAAGCTGCACCCAAGAAAAAACATTACACCGAAGACTCGATTCGCTTGTATCTACAAGAAATTGGACGTATCCGCCTGTTACGTGCCGATGAAGAGATTGAACTCGCTCGTCTGATCGAGGATTTGCTCTACATTGAGTCTCTGCAAGACGAGTTTGAAGAAGAGTTCGATCACCTACCCAACGCCGAGGAATGGGCAAAACTCGCCTGGATTGCTGATCCAATTCGGGAACGTCTGACTGAGGAGAAGGGCGAAAAACCCGATACCGTCGAAGAAGTCTGGCCCTTAGTGCAGGAGTCCCTGAATAATCCTGATACTGCTAAATCTTGGTCGAAACAGAGTCGCAAATTTAGCAATAGCTTCCGTAGCCGGTTGTACCGCGATCGCCGGGCCAAAGACAAGATGGTACAGTCAAACCTGCGTCTGGTGGTCTCCATCGCCAAAAAATACATGAATCGCGGCCTCTCATTCCAAGATTTGATTCAAGAAGGGAGTTTAGGCCTGATTCGTGCTGCCGAGAAATTCGATCACGAGAAAGGCTACAAGTTCTCAACCTACGCCACCTGGTGGATTCGTCAAGCCATCACCCGGGCCATTGCTGACCAATCTCGGACGATTCGGCTTCCGGTTCACCTCTACGAAACCATCTCTCGCATCAAGAAAACCACCAAACTCCTCTCCCAAGAAATGGGCCGCAAACCCACGGAGGAAGAAATCGCCACTCGCATGGAAATGACCATCGAGAAACTGCGGTTTATCGCCAAATCGGCCCAACTGCCGATCTCCCTGGAAACTCCCATCGGTAAGGAAGAAGACTCGCGCCTGGGAGACTTTATTGAGTCCGATGGCGAAACCCCCGAGGATCAGGTTTCCAAAAGCCTGCTGCGCGAAGATCTCGAAAGTGTCCTCGATACCCTCAGCCCCCGCGAACGGGATGTGTTACGCCTACGCTATGGCTTAGATGATGGACGCATGAAGACTTTAGAAGAAATTGGGCAAATCTTCAACGTCACCCGTGAGCGCATTCGCCAGATTGAGGCCAAAGCCCTACGGAAATTGCGTCATCCTAACCGCAACAGTATTCTCAAAGAATACATCCGTTAAACTTCCCTGAAATTCTGACATTCTTAACATCATCATTGCCCCGCATCGCTGTACAGCGATGCGGGGATTTTCTAGTTTTTAGTCAAGCAAGTGACAGTTGAGTTAAGACGTTAATAAACCCGAAAAACACTACTATTTAAAAGTTTTCAGGATTTTAAATGTTCTATCTCATTTGTCAATTGTTTTAAGCACTGGTCAAGGAGTTATTATCAATTGCGAGCCACTCCTTCTTCCCGCGCCGCCCGCTGGACGGCCGCTGAGACCGCTATGGCCACCCGCTCATCAAACACCGAGGGGACAATATATTCCCGATTCAGTTGAGTCGGCGAAACCAACGAGGCGATCGCACTAGCCGCCTCAATATACATATTGACCGTTAAATCCGAGGCCCGACAATCGAGAGCGCCTCGGAAAATGCCCGGAAACGCCAAGACATTATTAATCTGATTGGCATAGTCACTGCGGCCTGTGGCAATCACCGCCACCTTCGATTCAATCAACTCCGGTTGAATTTCTGGGATCGGGTTAGCCATGGCCATAACAATGGCATCCTCGGCCATCGTATCCACCATCTCCACCGTCAAGACCCCTGGGACACTCACCCCGACAAAGGCATCAGCCCCTTTCATGGCATCGGCCAGAGTTCCCCCGGTTTCTACAGCAAAGGCTTGTTTATCCGCTTGCAGGTCGCGATCGCGGGAGATAATCCCCTTAGAATCACAGATAACAATCTCTCGCGCCCCGGACTTTTGCAATAAGCGGGCGATGGCCAAGCCAGCGGCCCCCGCCCCATTCATGACAATACGAATCTCCTCTAGGGACTTATTCACCAGGCGTAGGGCGTTGATTAGAGCCGCTAGGGTGACAATGGCCGTTCCATGTTGATCATCATGGAAAATGGGGATATCCGTTTCCGCCCGCAACCGTCGTTCAATCTCAAAACAGCGCGGCGCGGCGATATCTTCTAAGTTTACCCCGCCAAACACCGGCGCAATCCGTTTGACCGTGTCGACAATCTCATCGACATTTTGGGTGTTGAGGCAGATAGGAAAGGCATCAATCCCGGCAAACTCCTTAAATAACATGGCTTTCCCTTCCATCACTGGTAACGCCGCTTCCGGGCCGAGATTGCCCAGTCCTAACACCGCACTACCGTCGGTGACAATGGCCACCATATTGCCCTTGACTGTGAGGTTATAGACTTGGTTGGGGTCTTCGGCGATCGCATTACAAATTCGTCCCACCCCAGGGGTGTAAGCCATGGCCAAATCTGACTGATGTTTGAGGGGGAGACGGCTTTCGATGCGAATTTTGCCGCCGCGATGTAGGTTGAAGGTGCGATCGTACACCTCCAGTAACTCAATCTCCGCTAAAGCCTTCACCGATTGCACAATACGTTCGGCGTGTTCCGTACTCGACGCATCTACCGTCACATCCCGGATGGAGGTATAAAGACTCTGTTCAACTAAATCAATTTGCCCGAGATTCCCACCCACTGAGGCGATGGAACCGACGACACCCGCTAACATTCCGGCGCGATTGGGGAGTCGGAAGCGCAGGGTGAGACTGTAACTAGGATTGGGGGTCAACTCTACCATGATCGTGTTTTGCCGCTGATTTGCAATCTCTCTGTAATAACGCAAAAGCTGCCGC
>CAZXWM010000245.1:0-6466 GCA_964644215.1 uncultured Phormidium sp. | reverse complement strand
TGACGATAGAGACGATCATAGGCATCATCGACAGTGGTATCCTTCTCTTTCATCTGATTGCCCGCTTCAGGATTAAGATTCACCAAGGCCATTAAACTCATGCCTAACATCGCTTGGGTTTCATGAGACATCCGCTCCACATCCGGCATACAGTCGAGGGCGGCATACGGAAACAACTTGACGGCGATATCCCCTAAATCCTTTGCATAATCGCCAATTCGTTCGAGATCGCGCACAAGCTGCATAAACGCTCCTAAGACGCGGCAATCTTGGGCCACAGGTCCTTGCAACGTCAGTAGGATAATACTATCGGATTCAATCTGACGGTAGAAGCGGTCAATCTGTTTATCGAGGGGGCGCAGGGCTTCGGCTGCCGCGAGATCCCGATTAAACAAGGCCTGATGACTGAGACGACAGGAATTTTCCACGAGAGCGCCCATGCGCAAGACATCTTGGCGTAGGCGTTTGAGTTCTCGTTCAAAATGTTGACGACTGGAGTTTAGTTTAGAGGTGTTCACCCGTTGCACTATCGCGCTTGCTCCTATAGTTTCTCTCCTATTGTGAGACAAGTTTCTCAAAATAGGAGTAATTCTCAGGCGCTTTTATCGTCAAATTTGCTAATTCTGCTAAGATTTAATCCCAGGTTTATGCTCCCTTTACCTAGCTTTGAGGGAGCTTTGAGGGGCAAGACTCCCCCTCAGGAAAAGCTGGCCGCAGGAAGTTCGAGAGTGACGCAAGCGCCGCCGGTTTTGGGGTCATTATCGGCGTGAATGGTTCCGCCATGAGCCAAAATAATTTGTTTGACGATCGCCAACCCCAAGCCGCTCCCTGTCGAGGTGGGTGCAGTGGCGGCCGGGTGAGCCTCTCGATTGCGCCCTCGTCCGGGATCGCCACGATAAAGCCGTTCAAAGACGTGAGGTAAATCTGCCACGGCAAACCCACTGCCTTCGTCGATGATTTGCATCTGCACGCGATCGCCCGGCTGGGGTTGAGAGATAAGCTGAGCTTGCACCTGAATGGTTCCCCCTGGGGGACTATAGCGGATTGCGTTATCTAAAAGATTCAAAAAGACCCGATATAAGCGGGAATTATCCCCTTCAACGGCTAACCCTGGGGCTAACGCATCGGATTGACCATAACTTAAACGGACCGATTTCTGTTGTGCCAAGGGTTCTAAGGTTTGCCAAACCGACTCAATCAACTCCTGGAGATGGATCGGTTCAGTTGTTAGGGTTCCTTGACTTTCAATATGGCTTAATTCCAGCCAATCCTGGACCAGAGACACCAGTCGTTGGGTTTCCGGGAGTAATCGTTCCACCCAGCTTCTCATCGGTCCCTCTAGGCGCTCGACGAGGGTTTCGACAACGAGCTGAATCGAGGTGAGGGGCGTTCGTAGTTCATGGGCTAGATCCGACATCCAGCGATCGCGAGCTTGGGTTAATTCCAACAGAACCTGGCGATTCTCCACAAAGACTCCCACATCCCCATCGGGCAAGGGTAGGCTATAGGCTTTCAGGGTTTGGGGATTTTGGCTAATAATTTCATCAGCATCAGCGGCGTGAGGAAAAAACTGCCATTCGCGAGCATAAGACTGTTGTTGATAGCGCGTCTGCTGGATTAGCAAATCCAACTCATAGGAGCGAACCACCTCCAAAAACAGGCGATCGCCCTCCCGAACCCAGTCTGAGACTTTCAGCAGAGAACGAGCTTCCCGATTAAACACGAGAAGATGGTTTTCTGCATCGACGTGAACATAGCCAATCGGCGCTAACTCCAGCACCTGCTCATACAGGGCTAACTGAGCCTCGGCCTCGGCTTTGCCGTGACTCAGATGGGTGAGGGCTTGCCGCATTTGCGACTGGACTGACAACTCTTTTTGCGTGACATCAGCCGGAACCTGGTTCAGTAATCGTTGCCAATGACGACGTTGTTGCCGGGCTTTCCAGGCCATCGCCCCGGCACCGACGACTAACCCCACTAGAAATGCCACCGCCTCCATGATTGACTCCTCACCCAGTAGATTGGGCTGTCTTGCGCGTTCCTCGACTGTCGAGGCATTTCTCGATCATAACCAAATCTTAACCTAAGCGATAGCCAAAACCCCGCACTGTAATAATGTATTGAGGATGACTCGGATCAGCTTCGAGTTTTTCCCGTAGCCAGCGGATATGAACATCCACGGTTTTACTGTCGCCGACGAAATCAAAGCCCCAGATGCGATCGAGCAGTTGTTCTCGGGACCAAACTCGGCGCGGAGATTTCATAAACAGTTCCAACAACCGAAACTCCTTCGGGGCGAGATTGATCTCCTCACCCCGCACTAAGACTCGACATTGTTGAGGATAAAGAATAATATCGCCGAACTCAAAGCGTAGCGGCTTGTTGACAACGTTGTAGTGATTGCGACGCAACAGGGCGCGACAACGAGCCACCAGTTCCCGCATACTGAAGGGTTTGGTGAGGTAATCATCGGCACCGACTTCGAGGCCTAAGACGCGATCGGTTTCGCTGCCTTTGGCGCTAAGAATTAAAATTGGCACGGGATTTCCCTGTTGTCGTAACAACCGACACAGATCGAGGCCATTCACCTGAGGCAGCATAAGGTCCAAGATAATCAGATCAAAGGGAAACTCGCCCGGTTGAAGCTGTGGATCGCTCAAAAAGGTCAGGGCCGTTTGCCCATCATGCGCCATCTGCACCTGGTAGCCCTCGTCTTCTAGGGCTAAGCTCACCATTTCTCGGATCAGGTGTTCATCTTCGACAATAAGAACGCGCTGAGTTTGACCGAGTTGTGGCGTATCGGTATAGGGTCTCGACTCAATAGAGAGCATAACTGGGTTTAAGGTATTCTGAGACACCTCATTCATATATCACTTTGTCCCCAGAAGACACATCTTGACAAACAAACCTTAATCTGCATTGGTCTCTCTGAGGGCGTTTTGGGGAAAATCAAATCGCTCAATCGCTGAACAGATAAGAAATAGGGGTGTTTCAGGTTTTAGATTAAGGAAAGATGAAACTTCACTATTTCCTAACCGAAGTAAACAGCAAAGTCAGCTTCGAACTGACCTCAGAGGCTCCAGAGGCTACTGTTGAGCGGCGACTTGTTCGAGGACAGATTCCATTTCTTCGAGGGAAACTGCGCCGGTGAAGGCTTCTCCATTGATGAAAAAGGCGGGAGTTCCGGTTAATCCGAGCTGATCAGCCAGTTCTAGATCTGTTTGCACGGCGGTGATGGAGGCGTCACTGTTGCGATCGCCCTCAAACTGTTCCATATCTAAATTCAACTCCTCAGCCAACTCCACATAAAGCGCATCCCCTAAACGGTCTTGATTTTCAAATAGGGCGCTGCGATAATCCCAGAACTGTCCCTGTTGTTGAGCCGCCCAGGAGGCGCGAGCGGCGGGGAGGGACTGGGGGTGAATCGAGACGAGGGGGAGATGCTTGTAGACTAAGGTGACGCGATCGCCATGTTTCTCGATAAACTCCGTCACCGTACCACTGGCGCGAGCGCAAAAGGGACATTGAAAATCTGAAAACTCCAGCATAACAATCTCTTGAGCCTCAGACCCTTTCTGGGGAGAGTCGCCGATAAACTCCGCCGGAGACTGGCGCATCTGTTGCACCACTTCATTCCGAGAGTCTTGTTGAGATTGTTGTTGCTGCTGCTGGTAGGCTTGAACCGACTCTAAAATCACCTCGGGGTTGTCCCGCAGAATCTCTAACACCTGAGCTTCCAAATCCCCCGACGGCGACTGTTGACAGCTACTCAGCAGCAGTCCGGCCATAACCAACCCAACGAGCGATTGGGATAGCACTTTAATTCTTAACACTTGTCTAAACCTCATGTATGACTTGCTTTGATGAGTAGCTTTGATGGGTCGCTATAGCCCATCCTAATCGCTGTTATTCGCCTCGGAGGAGGGATTGGACTGATTTGGTATTACGGACGAATCCAGGGTCTTGACGGACACATCAGTGGCTTGTACGTCAATGGTTCCGCTGGGGGTCTTACGTTCAAAGTGGTCATCGACCACTTGCAGGGTCTCACCACAACTCGGACAGTGTAGGGTCGCATCCTTAATGCCGACAAATTCAAACTGACAGACAGGACAGCGATCCTGAACCAGTTTACGACGTAGCCACCATTGCAAGCCCAAGACCGCAACAATCGCCAGCACCGGGAGCGAGATCAGCACAATCACAAACCATTGTACGACCCAACCCAAGCCAACCGTTGTCAGGAGACTGACAATCAGCAACAGGGACAGCCAAAACATCAGGCCTGACCCTTGCACCTGTTTCAAACTTGCCTTTACCTTAAAATCGTTCGGATTCACAACAGCCTCCTTGCTGGTGACAGGGGACAGCCGTAAGGGAGGAATCTCCCTTATCTTGAACTGACCGCTCGTCTTGCCTTCTATGGGTTTGATTCTATGGGTTTGATTCTATCGATTGAAAGCCCATCAGTCGTTGCAATCGCCCGGCGATCGCCCCTTCACTGAACTGAGTCAGGGTTTCTTCCCGTAGCCAGGCCCCATCTACCCGGCGATCGCCCCCTTGTAACATTTCAATACAGGCTTCAGCCACAGCCTCGGGGTCCCGATGGGCGACCTGCCATCCTAATTTACCATCTTGCAAGGGGTCCGCCGAACCATCGCCCTGACCCGACAACACCGGCATCCCGGTCGCCATGGCCTCTAAATATACGATACCAAACCCTTCTTGAGACGGCATCACATAGGCATCAGCCACACGATAATGGTCGGGGAGTTCTTCGCTGGCGACAAACCCGGCAAAGACCACCTGTTGGGCAACTCCCAACTCTTGGGCTAGTTGTTCGAGGCGGGGGCGATCGTCGCCCCGGCCAATGATGAGATACTTGACATCGGGGTGGTAGTGGAGAATTTTGGGCAAGGCCCGCAGCGTCACATCAACTCCTTTGTAAATATCGCCCGACCATAATCGGGCTACAGTCATTAAGACGCGGCTCTGGTCGAGGTGATAGCGATCGATGAGATATTGCGGTTTTGGCCCCGGTGAGAAGATGTCCCCATTGACGACACAGGGAAGCAGTTTAAACTGTTGGGGGTTTAGCTGATTCGATTCACAGGCGCGATCGCGACTATAGCGGCTAATGGTCCAAATGTCCTGAGCCTGTTGTAGGGCCTGACGAGAGCCAGCCGGCAGGGGGTCCCAGACTTCCTTACCATAGGTCATGACACGATAGGGAATCCCCAAGGGCTTACAGAATAGGCGAATTAGGGGGGCGAGTTTGACATGGCCGCAGATGACGGAGGCGGGCCGTTGGCGTAAGAGTCGGCCGAGGAGCGCTCGACATAACCTGAAGCGTCCCCACCAAGATGAGGCAGATTTGAAGTAGCAAAAGCTCAGATAGTCGGTATCTGATTGCTCAAAAGGGTTATCACAGCCAACGCCATCTCGTAATAGCATCACCTCCGCTCGTTGGCCCTGGGGACTCTCGGCGGCGGCTCGTTCGTAGGCTCGTAACACGTCTTTGACATAGGATTGAATCCCGCCTTCACAGGAAAAAATTTCTAAGAAGACAAATAGGTGCATTGATTGGCGATGTTGGAGCGATCGCACCGCCTGGCGATCGTTGGTAACATCGTCGCTAACAGAGGAATGGGGATGGGGGGTCATACTTATTTGACAAAACTTTAACGGAACATTAACAATCGAAACGGAATAAGCTACCTTGACAAAAAAATGTCTTGTGGTAGTTAGCAATCCTCAACTCGGTTAGCCGAAGGAGTTGACTCAATTAGGGAGAGTTCTGTAATCGCGCCTCGACCATCAGCCGTGCGACTTCGGGCATATCATACTCAGCTTGCCAATTCATCTGCTGTTTAGCTTTAGCAGGGTTGCCGCGACTCACGGCGATATCGGTGGGCCGGTAGAGACGTTCATCTGTAGTAACGTGGTCTTTCGAGTTCAACCCTAGATGAGCGAACACCGCTTCGACGAAGTCTTGCAAGCTGTAGGTGCATCCTGTGGCGATGACATAATCTTCGGCGATATCCTGTTGTAACATCAAGTACATCGCTTGGATGTACTCGGGCGCCCAACCCCAGTCCCGTTGAATGCTGGTTTTGCCTAAATAGAGGGTTTCGTTGCTTCCTTGGGCGATGCGACAGGCGGTAGCGACAATCTTTTGGGTGACGAAGCGTTCTGGACGTAAGGGCGATTCGTGGTTATAGAGAATCCCGGAACAGGCGAACAGTCCATAGGCTTCGCGGTAGTTGGCCAGTTCCCAGAAGGCGGTGGCTTTGGCTACACCATAGGGACTGCGGGGCCGGAAGGGGGTTTCTTCATCGGCGGGGGTTCCTTGGGTATCGCCGAAGCATTCACTGGACCCGGCGTTATAGAATTTGATGGGAGAGCCGATAAAACGGATCACTTCTAGGAGGTTCAGGGTTCCTGTGGCAATGCTATCGAGGGTTTC
>CAZXWM010000244.1:0-6468 GCA_964644215.1 uncultured Phormidium sp. | reverse complement strand
GGATCGATCGCCGTCAACGAGGGCAGCCGACCCCGTTGCTGTTTGAACTGGACGGCCCGTTTTGCCAATTCTCGCGCTTCGTCCAGAGTTAGATGAATGCGTTTGGCCGTAATCACCGCTTCGATCTGCTTGAGTCGTTCGGCGTTCATGGACCGAGCTAGGATGGCATAGGCTTCGCTAAAGGGATTGATGCGATCAATGAGATCCATCTCTAAGTCAGTCACCGATAGGGCGAACTGGCGGACTCCATCGAGAAGCGAGGTATTTTTCCCGCTCTCCACCTGGGCGGAGTTGAGGGCTTTCTTGGACCCTTGAACCAGGTTGAGGGCGGCGATCGCCTGTTGACGGACGGCTTCTTGATCCTCATCCTCTAGGTTTGGGAACGTCTCTTTGATGATTCTACCCATATGTAGCTGAGTCAGTTCCTCTGGCACTAAGTCCTGGTCAAAAAGACCCCGCTCAATGGTCGGTTTATCCTGAACAAACGCCGTCACCAGTTCCGTTAAGTCTTCGCGACAGATACGATTCGCTTCGGGACTCTTGGGAGCGGCTAAGCCATTGATTTCGAGTTGAATCACGCCACGGTCTCGATCAAGTCCCAGGTTACATTGACCCGGATTGTAGCCATCTTCCCCATAGTCAAAGCCGGGAGTCGGTTCGTTGTCGGGAGATTTGGGTTTGAACTCAAAGCGCGGTGCTAACACTTGTTCCATCAAGAGGCTGGCGGCGATCGCCTTCAGGGTATCATTCACCGCCTCGGTCACGGCGATTTCACTGGCATCTGGCTCAGCAATCAGGTTGGTGAAACGGGCGCGAGTCTTCCCAGGCGCATCGCGGGTGGCGCGACCAATAATCTGGACAATTTCCGTCAAACTGGAGCGATAGCCGATGGTTAAGGCGTGTTCGCACCAAATCCAATCAAAGCCTTCTTTAGCCATCCCCAGGGCGATGATGATATCGACATGATCGCGGTTGTGCTTCTGCTGGGGGTCTTTGAGCGCCGCTGCTACTGTATCCCGTTTGCTGGGGTCATCATCGACCAAATCGGCGATTTTGAGTTGGGGTCCTGCGGGAGTTTGGATGAGGTGAAATCCCGTTTTGGGGTCGATTCCTTGCCAGTCTCCCAATTCATCTAGGATATGTTCGACTTCCCGGATTTTGTCTTTGCTGCTTTCGCGGGAGTTGACGTTAGGGATATGTAGGATGGTTTTCTCGTTGGGATTGAGAACTTCCATGATGGCGTCGCTATATTTGCCGCTGTAGAAGTAGTAGCCGATATCCAGTTGTTTGAGGTGTTCGTAGCCGTTGAGTTGTTCGTAATAGGTGTAGGTGACGGTCTCGAATTGGGCTTCGTCGTCGGGATGTAGCACGGCTTCGGCATCGCCACGAAAGTAGGAACCCGTCATAGCGACGATGTGGGTTTTGTTGCGGGCCATGATCTGCCGCACCTGATCGCCGAGTTTGTTGTCTGGGTTGGCCGAGACATGGTGAAATTCATCGACGGCGATGAGGCGATCGTCTAAGGGGTTTACGCCCAATTCATCGACGGCGAAGCGGAAGCTGGCGTGGGTGCAAACCAAGACTTTGGCCTCGCTATCGAGGAATTTTTTTATGGCCGCCACTTTTCCGCCGTCGTTTCCCGGTGCGTTGCAGAGGTTCCACTGGGGTTCAACCACCCAATCGGCCCAAAAGCCGAATTGACTCAGGGGTTCGTTGTCGAAGCTGGCCCCGATGGATTTTTCGGGAACGACGATGATGGCTTGTTTGAGGTTCTGGTTTTCGAGTTTGTCGAGGGCGATGAACATCAGGGCGCGACTTTTCCCCGAGGCGGGAGGGGATTTGATGAGGAGATACTGTTCGCCCCGTTTTTGATAGGCTCGTTCCTGCATGGGGCGCATCCCCAGGGCGTTGAGATGGGTGGAGCGTCCATTTTGGGCGTAGGGGACGGAAATAGAAGGAATGGCGATCGCTTGGCTCATCAGTTATACCCGGTTCAATAATGCAAGTTCAAAGGTATTAGTTACGTTTACAGGTCTGTTTTAATGCTCTCATGATGGAGACTCGTATTGATTAATCACGGCTAACTTCCTCTGTCAGTTCTTCTGGTGTGGTCTGAAATGGGGAAACCCCAAATCGATTAAGGGCTTGCAGAAAAGCCTGACGGTTGATGCCTGCAATTTCAGCGGACTTGGATTGAGAAATCATCCCGACTTCATACCACTTGACTACGGCAGCAATGAGTAATTCTTGGGCGAATTCGTCTGGGGTACTGCGGAGGGCAGAGAAGGCCGTTTCAGGTAAGTTGAGTTGAATTTTTATCATCGGATTAGATCTTAAGACGATATTGGTATCGATCAGAATTTTCACGGTAAGGCTTACTGGTATTTTTGGGTCAGATAATCGGTATATTCTGCTTGCAGTTCATCATCACTGGGGGTAGGTCCGGGACGTTTGGCGGTGCTTCGGAGTCCAGTCAGAGTGCCAGGGTGAATAGGCTGAATGGAGGAGAGGTGTTTTTGCTGAACAAATTCGGCGAAGTCAAGAACTGCTTGGATTTGATTTTCTGGAAGGATTTGAATCAGTTGATAGAGTTTTTCGGCGGCTGTCATGGTTGTTCGGACGTGAGTTGGTTGAATTTATACTTTCAATAACTGTATTACGATTTAGCTTTGCGTTGATTACAATTGTTCCCTAGAGTGTCTTGGCGGGTCATTTATCTGTATCCATCAAACAGCTTTTCGAGGTGTTTGGTGTCTCCTCTTTATTTTAAACGAAGTGGCGATCAATATAGATTCGCTCTAGGATTTCGTCGTTGCGATCGCCATGAATGTCAAATTCTCCCAATTTCCTGATTCGCTATTGCCAAAAACTGCTCGGCGCGGTCAATTTGTTCTGTAGCTTGCTCAGCGGTGACGGCGTTGAGTTGTCCGTAGTCGCCAGTGGTGCGGAGTTCTTGAGCCTCAATTAAGAAGCGGTGAAAGTTTGCTGAAACTCGCTGAGGTTTAGCAAATTCTCGTCCGAAGGCGGCAATCACAGCGGAATGCTTGGAAAAGGCAAGTCCTTCTCCTTCTAGAAAAGCTTCGGCAATGTAAAACATACTGTAATAAGCACGAGATGTGGCATAATTGGGGTAGTCATTGGAGAGGAGGAGTTTTGCTGCTTGGAGACTTTTTTGAGCTTTAAGTAAGAGTTCCCGTTGCTCGTTGGTCATAGCAAGACTCCTTCTTTGCGAATATTGCGCAGCAGCGCGTTATTGCGATTTTGGTAGTCAATTTCGTCCATAAAAAGGCAGCTAATCACTACATCATGGTGCAGAGAGAGATCCGCAACGATTTTGCCAGTGCGCTTGATTTCTTCGCCAGGATTAACGGGCGATCGCAATACCACCAGAACATCAATATCTGACTCGGGGTCTTGATCTCCTCGGGCCTGGGAGCCAAAGAGGGTGAGGTGAACGAAGCGTTCCCCGTAGAGTTCACTCAGGTCTTGTTTAAGAGCGTTGAGGATGGGGTTAAGAACCGAATTCATTATTTTTTTCCTCTAGTTTTCCGTTGACTCGACGTTTCCCCTGGGGTGTTTTGGTGGGTCATTTTTGTATATAAATCAAACAGCTTTTCCAGGCGTTCTGTGTCGTTTTTGAAGCGCCGACCGATGTAGATGCGCTCCAAGACCTCATCGTTGCGATCGTGGGCTTCCCGGACCAGGGGGAACTCGCTATTCATACGTTTCGGGTCGTACATATCGGCGATCGTGGCGGGGAAATACTGCTCTCGCGCCAGGAGGATTTGTTCGGCACAATGAGTGAGATCAATTTTGTTTTGGTCGGTGAGGGTGGGAACGGGAAAAGTGTTCCAGCCGAGGGTGTTGGAGTAGCGATAGTCGGTTTTTAGTTTGCCGCAGACGGTGGCAATCCAGACGAGGTGCAACCGTGAGGCGATTAGTGCCATGTTCCAGAGGGGGGCATCGTAGAGGGCAAAGGCACTGTCGGCTACTATTGTCCCAATTGTACATAATGCAAAAGGTAAAAATTCACGAATTTCTGAGCTATGTCTTGGGATAACTATGGGGGATTCGCTCCCTTTTTGCCGAATTTCTTGGAAGCGATGTGGCCAATTTGATGCTTTATTAGTAGCTTTCTTAGTGCTGTTTTTTCGAAATTTTTTTACTTTATCTAAACGCTTGATAACTTGAGGCTCTCTTGAAGCTATTTTTAGGGTACTATCTTCTAACCATAAGCAATAACGCAGCGAGCCATCTATAGTATCATTAGAACCAACAAAACGACGCAAAAACGAGGTACCAGAATCAGTAGATTGAGAAATTCTTTTGTAGTCTTCAACAGACAGAATCAATCCACCACCATCTGTGGGTTTGTTGCCATAGTCCATAATAGCTAACTGACCAAATGGTTGAGACCTTTTGGTTATGACAAAATTAGATCCGGCAACCAAATAAGCATTAATATTATTAGTTTTCTTTATTAGAGTTTCACCGTGATCGTCAATATTAAACAAATATTTAACCTTATTAAGATGGTTAGAAATACCAACAATGACCACCGTTACTCCAGCATTATGACTCGCTAAATTCGCCCATTTAAACGATGTATGAGCAAACGTAATTTCATGTCCTGTCGCAAAAATGAGCGGCCATAAAATTGGCACTTGTTGTCCCTGACAAATCGAGTTAGTCGAAACAAACGCCGCCGCAGAATTAGTCTGGGTTCCATAATCTGCCGCCTTCATAAACCAACCGGACACATAATCGAGGGACTTCCATTTTTTTGTACGTCCATTAAAAATATGTTTTAAATCCTCCTTCTGCTCCTTCGCTTGCCAAGTCGAACCCAAATAGGGCGGATTCCCACAAATATAGGTCTCTCCCCCCTCATTCTCAAACTCAATCTCCGCCTCATCCTGAATTTCCCCCCACACATCCAACTCCACATCCTCCCGTTGCACCCTCACCTCCGTTCCCGTCGGCGGACAAATGCTCAACCAATCCAACCGTAACGCATTGCCACAGGTAATCCAGTTCTCATCCTTCAGGGGCAAAAACTCCAACACCGCCAACTGCGGCCCCCGATAAGACACATCACATTGAAACTCAGCAATAATCAACGCCAACCGGGCAATTTCACAGGAAAAATGCCGAAGTTCAATGCCCCGAAAATTGGTTAAAGGAATCTCCGACTGGCAATCTGGCTCCCCTCGACGGCGGTTAATCTCCGCTTCAATCTCCCGCATCTGCTTATAAGCAATCACCAAGAAATTCCCCGAACCACAAGCCGGGTCAAATACCCGAATCCGCGCCAGTCGTCGCCGCAAATTCAACAACTTGCGGCGATTGTCCCCCGCCGCCTCTAGTTGAGCGCGTAAATCATCCAAAAACAGGGGATTTAAGACCTTGAGGATGTTCGGCACACTGGTATAGTGCATCCCCAGAGCGCCGCGCTCCTCCTCATCGGCTACCGCCTGAATCATGGAGCCGAAAATATCGGGATTAATCTGTTTCCAGTCCAAATTACCCACATGAAGCAGATAGGAACGAGCGATGCGGCTAAAACGTGGCACATCCACATCGCCAGAAAACAGACCCCCGTTCACATAGGGGAAGCGGTCGGCCCAACTGCGAATCTGGGCCGCCTCTCGCTCCTTGAGGGGGAGACTCATGGCCCGGAACAACTCCGACAGCACCTCATGGGTATTGGAGGAATCCGCCGCACTCATCTGGGCCACGGTTTGGGTAAACAACCCTTCACTGTGGAAGATATTGGTATCTTCAGCGAAGAAACAGAAAATCAACCGGGCCATGAAATGGTTTAAGGCTTCCCGGTGTGCTTGAGTCCCCCAGTCCGGGTTCTCTTTCAGTAGCTCAACATAGAGTTTGTTGAGGCGACTGGTGGCCTTGATGTCAAAGGCATTGTCCCGGATTGGCTTGACGGTGGTAATCCCGGCTAGGGGGAGGAAAAAGCCAAAATAGTTGGCAAAGTCGGGGTAGGGACAGGCGAGGGTTTCCCCTTCGGCTAGGTTTTCGGCTTCGAGGGTTTGGCCATCGGTGGCAAGGATGAATTTGGCTTTCTGGCGAGTTGTGGCGGGACTCTCGCGTAGGGCCGTGAGGCTGGCGGTTACGTCTCCTTCTGGACAAACGATTAAATGGATATTGTCGCGCTGGAGAACGCCACCGGGGAGGTCGGATTTGTTGCTACTGTTGCGTTTGCTTTTAAGCCGTTTGAGGGTGGTCTTTTTGTTGCCGAAGGCTTCTAGGAAGGCGAAGGGGAAGTTATCTGGGTCGAAGGGGGCTGAGGCAAGCTGAGAAACGGCTTCTTCGATTTCTACGGCATTCATCTGACGGCGGGTTTCGGCGGGTTTAAGGCAATTATACCGTTTGACTTCGACACATCCGATAGAGGCGGCAGAGCCGCCCAGAGTGCGTGTCACGGCTTCAGCCATGACACGAGGGGTAAGA
>CAZXWM010000243.1:0-6471 GCA_964644215.1 uncultured Phormidium sp. | reverse complement strand
CAATGCTATCGAGGGTTTCGACGGGTTGGTCGAAGGAGAGTCCGACGGAACTTTGGCCGCTGAGGTTATAGACTTCGTTGGGTTGGGTTTTGTCGAGGACTTGCAGGACGCTGCGGAAGTCGGTCAAACTCATGGAGTAGAGGCTAACGCGATCGCGAATCCCCAGGGCCACCAGGTTTTTGAACGACGACATTTGCGCATCTCGGGAAGTTCCACAAACTTCGTAGCCACGTTCGAGGAGAAATTTCGCAAGATAAGCGCCGTCTTGCCCGGAAATTCCACAAATTAGTGCTTTTTTCATCTTAGGTTCGCGATCATCTTGTCATATCATGGTGTTTTAACCACTCTTGCCAACCAGTATAGGAAATGATTTGCTGCTCAGTTGTGAAGGTTCGATGCGATGATGAGCCAGTTGGGTCTAGTCTCTTCTTCGCTGGGGCGATCGCCTCTCCGGGAAATTACTTAGACTGTTTCAGGATAGACAGTTAATACTAACCATAAAAAAACTGAAAGTTCTTGCGTGATAAGGGTTTTACTGGTTTAGACTGTCCTGGTTTATTTGTCTAAAAAAGGTTTGGCCGAGACTGGGGAAAAATGTTCGGGGTTAATCTGGGGAGAGAGAGTCAGAGGGAGTTTCAAGAGCTTGTTCGAGTAGGAGACAATTGCGTCCATAGTGGTCGCGGTGATAGGTGACGCGATCGCACAGTCGTCGTAACAAGAACCAGCCATAGCCCCCTAGACGGAGGGTTCCGGGTTCGGGTTCGGGGACTTGTTCCGGGTTGAACGGCTGGCCAAAGTCCCAAATGCGGATTTCGAGGCGATCGCACTTCAAGGAAAGCTCAATCTCAATCGGAGTATCGAGAGGATGATGACGGTGTGCATGACGGACTGCATTACTGAATCCCTCAGCGATGGCTAACTTGAGACAGTAGAGGCGATTATCGGACCAATGGGACAGTCTCGGTTGTTGCAAACAAAACTCCTCAAACCAGCGCTGAATCTGAATCATCAGGCTGAGATCACTGGCCACCGTCAAGCGGCTTTGCCTTTTGCCCACGGCGCGATCGCCCTCCACGAGAAAGATCAAGGGCCTGGATTGGCCCACAACAGGCTCTCGGGAGCCACAACGGGCAAATCCTTGTCCAGTTTCGATTATAATGAAGTTTGGTTAAGTTCGATAACAGTTTAAGGGCAATTATCAGACCTTTACCTCAGCGATTAACTGGTTCTTACGTCACATTTTATGAGTATTATCACCCTTAAATCTATTGCTAAAGACTTTGGTGTCAAAGAAATTCTACGGGATGCCAGTTTAAGTGTCGATGCCCAAGACAAAATTGGTTTAATTGGCACCAATGGCTCAGGAAAATCAACCCTCCTCAAGATACTCGCAGGCATTGAACCCTATAATGAGGGCGATCGCCTCGTCAATCGCAACAAACGAGTCATTTACCTGCCGCAACAGCCCGACATTGACCCTGAACATACGGTTTTAGAGCAAGTCTTCCATGATTGTGGCTCGAAAATGCAGATTGTGCGCGACTATGAGGCCCTGTCTCATCAAATGTCTCAAGTCTCAGGAAACGAACTCGATCGCCTGATGAATCAACTCACCCGCATCACCGAAGAAATGAATGCGGCCAACGCCTGGGACTTAGAAACTGAAGCCAAAATTATCCTCTCAAAATTGGGGATTGAAGAGTTAGAGATTAAAGTCGGAACTCTCTCCGGGGGCTATCGTAAACGCATCGCCCTGGCGGCGGCCCTATTAGCAGAACCGGATTTGTTGCTGATGGATGAACCGACGAACCATCTCGATGCTGAATCCGTCGATTGGCTGCAAACTTATCTACAACGTTATCCCGCTGCCCTGGTTTTAGTGACTCACGATCGCTACTTTCTCGACCAAGTGACCACCCGTATTTTAGAAGTTGATCGAGGCGATTTATATAGCTATTCCGGGAACTATTCCTATTACTTAGAAAAGAAAGCCCTGGCCGAAGAGGTAGCCGCCAGCCAAGAACGCAAACACGCCGGAGTGTTGCGGCGAGAACTCGAATGGCTCAAACAGGGACCTAAAGCTCGCAGTACCAAACAAAATGCGAGGATTCAACGCATTGAAGGAATGCAAGAGGTTGAATTTAAGCAACAGATTGGAAACGTCAATATCTCTACGCCAACGCGACGTATTGGTAAGAAAGTAATTGAATTAGAGAAAGTGGGCAAAGGGTACGGCGATCGCCAACTGTTTAAAGACTTTACCTACAGTTTTGACCGTCAAGATCGCGTCGGCATTATTGGCGGCAATGGCAGCGGCAAATCCACATTGCTTAATATCATCACCGGGCGCATTGAACCCGATTCAGGAAGCGTCGAAATTGGCGAAACTAT
Source organism: uncultured Phormidium sp. (assembly GCA_964644215.1). Taxonomy (GTDB): domain Bacteria; phylum Cyanobacteriota; class Cyanobacteriia; order Cyanobacteriales; family Geitlerinemataceae; genus Sodalinema. The sequence goes on along the minus strand of CAZXWM010000243.1, from coordinate 4,080 downwards.
CCATTTTGGCTATTTCGATCAACATTCAGAAGACTTAGTCGAGTCAGTCAACCAAAACCAGCGCGTCATTGACTATGTTCAGGAAGATGCCACCCTGGTAAAAACCGCCGACGGCAGTATTATCACCGCTTCGCAGATGTTGGAGAGGTTCCTGTTTCCGTCAAGTCAGCAATATGTGCCGTTACATAAACTCTCTGGGGGAGAAAAACGGCGTTTATTTCTGTTGCGGGTGTTAATGACTGCCCCCAATGTCTTGATTTTGGACGAACCCACTAATGATTTAGATGTACAAACCCTAGGGGTGTTGGAGGAGTATTTAGAAGACTTTAACGGCTGTGCGATCGTCGTGTCTCACGATCGCTATTTTCTCGATCGCACCGTCAACAAAATTTTTGCCATGGAACCCGGCGCAGAGATTCGCCAATATCCCGGCAATTATTCTATTTACCTCGACTATAAACAACTCGAAGCCGAACGGGCCGCTAAAGCCGCCCAGGAGTCCGCTGCGATCGCCCCGCCCCCCCCCTCCTCGACGACAGCATCGGCCAAGTCTGCCTCGAAATCTGCCTCAAAATCCAGTTCAGCCTCGGGGTTATCCTACAAGGAGAAGCGAGAACTTGAACACTTAGAAGGACAAATCCCCGATTTAGAGGAACGCAAGGCCCAACTCGAAGCCCAACTCTATCAAAATCCCCCCGATGACCATCTGGCCTTAGAAAGCCTATCTCACCAATTGGCGGAGTTAAGTCATCAGATTGAGTCCTCAACGGTTCGCTGGATGGAGTTAGCTGAACGAGAATAGCACGCCACTTGCGGATTGCCCCTACGTTATTTCTCCCCTATTCCCTATTCCCTGTTCCCTGTTCCCTGTTCCCTATTCCCTATTCCCTTCTCCTTCAAACCAATCGATCGCAGCCACAATCGCATCATCGAGGTTCGACTGAGGTAAGCCCAAGTCTCGTACCGCTTTCGAGGCATCATAATACATCGGTTCGGCGGACATTTTGACCCCATCGAGAGGAACTGAGGGAGATTTGCCCAGTTTGGCTAAGAGAATTTCATCAATCCAGGCCACCGCCAGGGGTAGCCAGAGGGGGACTGTATAGCGGGGGGCGCTTAAACCGGTGTGATGGGCGAGTTTGTCTAAAAAGGCTTTGAGGCTGAGATTCTCATGGCCTAGGATATAGCGTTCTCCGGTTTGACCTCGTTCCAAGGCCAAAACATGACCTCGGGCTACATCGCGCACATCAATAAAGTTTAAGCCGGTGTTGACATAGGCGGGCATTCGTCGTTGCAGAAAGCGTAGGATAATCTCTCCCGTGGGAGTCGGTTTGATGTCTCGTGGGCCGATGGGGGTACTGGGGTTGACGATGACGATATCCTGTCCTCGGGCGATCGCCTGATAGGCCTCTTGTTCAGCCCAGTATTTGGACTGTTTATAGGCACTGATGAGGCGCTGGGGGGGGCTTTGATAGGTTTCGTCTGCCACCTGTCCGTCGGGTTTTACGCCAATGGCGGCCACGGAACTGGTATAGACGACACGTTCTACGCCAGCGGTTTGGGCCGCTTGTAACACCTGACGGGTTCCTAGGACATTCACTTGATGGAGATCGCGGCGATCGCGTCGCCAGAGAGAATAGTGGGCCGCCACATGGCACACTAGATCACAGCCCGCCATCTGTTGCGCTAACTCGGGGCTGTTGACATCTCCCGTGACTCGTTCAATCTCCAACCCCAGTAGATTGTCTAAACGACTTTGGGGGCGCACCAAGGCGCGAACTCGATAATTGGACTCTAGGAGCGATCGCACCACATGGGACCCGATAAATCCCGTTCCTCCTGTTACAAAAACTTGCGTAACCACGACACTCTCCTCGAATAAGCCGATAATGGGTTGAGTAGCTTAACCCATTATCGGTTTTATCCTAGGGCTGGGTGGCCCGCTGCGACCCCCCAAATTGCCAAGACACCTCTCAATTGCCACGAACGTGGCAGAATAGAAGCGTAAATACCTAGTGACGTGGCACCGTTCAACCTTGCTGACTTTACTGCAACAGATTGCCCAAATGATTAAGAACTGGTGGTCGGAGTTTACCCTTCAGACCAAACTCATGGCGGCGGCCACCCTCGTCGTATCCTTGATTGTGAGCGGTTTGACGTTTTGGGCAACCAACACAATTCAGCAGGATGCACGGCTCAATGATACCCGCTTCGGGCGTGATTTGGGGCTGCTGCTGGCGGCCAACGTCACCCAACTGATCGCTGAAGACAATAGAACAGAACTGGCGCGATTTAGCAATCAGTTCTATAGCCGGACTTCTAGTGTTCGCTATATTCTCTACGCTGACGAAGATGGGCAAATCTTTTTCGGGATTCCCTATTCCGAGGCCACGGTTCAGAACTCCCTGCAAATTCAACGACGCATCCAACTTCCTGAGGGAGTCGGCCAATCAAAACAGCCCTTTGTCCGTCAACATAATACACCCAACGGCCAAGTCACGGATGTGTTTGTGCCCTTGGTTCAGGGCGATCGCCATCTAGGGATTATGGCCGTCGGAATCAACCCCAACCCCACCGTTGTCACCTCGTCTGGCTTGACTCGGGATGTCACCATCGCCGTGTTTGTCTCAATTTGGGTGATGGTGATTCTAGGGGCCGTCTTTAATGCGCTCACCATTACGCGCCCTATTAAAGAACTCCTGGTTGGGGTGAAAAACATCGCCTCGGGAAACTTTCGTCAACGCATCGATTTACCCTTTGGCGGTGAGTTAGGAGAACTCATTGAGAGTTTCAATGAGATGGCCGAACGTCTCGAACGCTATGAAGAACAAAATATCGAAGAACTCACCGCCGAAAAAGCTAAACTTGAAACCCTCGTCTCCACCATTGCCGATGGAGCCGTCTTGTTGGACAATCAAATGAATGTGGTTTTGGTTAATCCCACCGCCCGCCGCATCTTTGGCTGGGATGACCAAACCCTGATTGGAACCAATGTTTTACACGCTTTTCCCGCCGCGATTCAAGTGGAATTAACACGGCCACTGTATCAGATGGCGAAGGGAGAACGGGATAGTGGTGAGTTTCGTATTTCGATTAGCGAACCCACTCAACGGATGATTCGTATCTTAGTGACGACGGTGTTGGATCGCGAACGAGAAAACGTCAAAGGAATCGCCATTACCGTTCAAGATATTACCCGAGAAGTTGAGTTAAATGAAGCGAAAAGTCAGTTTATTAGTAACATTTCCCACGAACTCAGAACGCCTTTATTTAATATCAAATCCTTTATCGAGACGCTACATGAATATGGCGATGATTTGAGCGATCGCGAACGGCGAGAGTTCCTCGAAACCGCCAACCACGAAACCGATCGCCTCACTCGTCTTGTCAACGATGTCCTCGATTTATCCCGCCTCGAATCCTGCCGAATTTACCGACTTGAACCCTTAGATATTCTGCAACCAATTGAACAAACTCTACGAACCTATCAATTAAATGCCAAAGACAAAGGCATTGAACTCAAACCAGAGGTAGAAGAATCTTTACCCTCAGTTCTCGGTCATTATGACCTACTCTTACAAGTGTTCGCCAACCTAGTCGGCAATTCCTTGAAATTCACCGAAGCCGGGGGAAAAGTGATTGTCCGGGCCTATCTTCTCTCCGCCGTAACGCCCCAAGACCATCACCTCATCGAAGGAGAAACGCGCTATGTGCGAGTGGAAGTGGCTGATACAGGAATTGGCATTGGCGAGGAAGATCGAGAGGCAATTTTTGACCGTTTCTTCCGAGTTGAAAACCGGGTTCATACCCTCGAAGGAACAGGATTAGGTCTATCGATTGTTCGCAACATCATCGACAAACATCACACCAATGTTAACTTAGTCAGTGAAGTGGGAGTTGGCACAACCTTCTGGTTTGATTTAGCCGTCGCCGAGGAATCGACTCAACCCGGCAGCATTCCCATTGATGCAACTCCTCAACTGACTGTTAATCGTGAGTCGTAAGTCGTCGTGAGTCGTGACTGGGTGAACTACCCGACGCTGACCCTATCGGGTACAGCGCGGGCTTCGAGCTTCATCG
>CAZXWM010000242.1:3115-6482 GCA_964644215.1 uncultured Phormidium sp. | reverse complement strand
GGTTATCTCCGGTCACTCCTCCACCGGGCATGAATGCCAGGTGGGGGTCATTGAATGAATGAATGAAAGCAGGGGCTCTCAGACAAGTGACACGAAGAAAATTCAGGAGCGAGGTGATTCTGATCCGGGTCAGGGGTTAACCGAGCCTCGGGATGGCTCAACGCCTCTTTCCTATGAGGATGCCCTAGCTTTGTGAAGGTTCTGTGAAATTCAGGTCAATGTTTTCTAAACGGGGATCAATGGGGAGTCAGGGCCAGCTCAACTCGGCTGAGGCAGTTCCCCCCATTCCCAGTCAAGTCGGGTTAATCTTGTAACAGCCCCAACGGGGTTTCTATCTTGTGAACTGGCAACTTGAGTCAAGTGTCTTCGACCAAATCTTCCCCTAGACCCACAAACTCTCTTCTTCATCCCTCGTTACAAGTCGCGTTGGCGAGTTTGGATGTTCCACTTGATGCTGAACTGGACCGATATCGACAGCATCGTCAGCAGATGAGTCCCCCAGCGCCTCCGCCTTCGTCGCAGCCGGTGATTGTCGAGGGACAACTTGAGTCACCTCAGCCTGCGTCGTCTGGGCGCTCGCCCTGGGATGCGACATCCGAGGAGGTGGCGGGGTCAGCCGAGGCCATCAACTCCGCTGTCGAGCCTTCAGAGAGTCCTGACGCGGACTCGGATCTGGCGATGGATGACGGTGCAGCGGACTCGGCTACGCCGCCGAGAACCTATTTGGAGTCGGCTGAGCGGCTTCGTCAAGATCCTGAGGTCGAAGCCGTCTCAGGGTTGACGGCTGATCTCGATCCCTCGCCGGTGTCGCTGAGCGATCTCTCGACCGCCTCAAATCAAGAGGGTGAGGGAGACAAGCAGAGGTTTACGGCTCTGGGAGTGGGGTCGGTGTTGCTCTTTTTGGCGGCCACGGCAACTTTGGGGTATGTGTTAGTAAATCCCGAAAGTTTGGGACAGTTGGGGTTAGAACGGTTTTTTGGCGGTGGGACTGCGTCAGAGCCTGATGCAGCTGAGAACAGTCCCGAGTCTGAGTCTCGTCAGACTCGTTTACCGACGTCGCCGGATTTGGCGGCGCAAGAGTTTGTTCAACTCGATCTCGGGACTCTGAGCAGTTTAGATCCTGAGACGCGATCGCCTCTGGTGACTCCTCCTCCGACTCCCCAAGCGCCGTCTCAACCGTCAGCCGAAGCAGCGGTGACCGCTCCAACTCCCTCTGAGGCGACGGAACCGGCGGAAAATACCCTCGATAACATTTCGGCGTTGCTCACCCCAGAATCGACGGGAGCCGGTGAGTCTGAGGAGGCCTCGGAAACGCCTGAATCTGAGAATCAGGAAGCTGAGGAGGCGAATGCAGAACCGGCCAGCCCGGACAGGGCTTCGAGTCCGCCACCAAGGATTGATCGCGATGGCAACTATGCTGGGTTTATCTTCGTGGTGGTGGATTATAACGATCAGGTCTCCAGGTTGGAGCAGGTGCGAGAGGTGGTTCCTGATGCCTATTTGCGGGAGTTTCCTGATGGGGTGAAGGTTCAGGTGGGAGCGTTTGATGATACCCAGACGGCTCAACGTCTGGTGAACCGTCTCGGGGAAGATGGGATATCAGCCCAAGTGTATGAACCTCGCTAGGTATTGATTCGGGTTAGGATGGGGAGGTGGACAGATCTGTGGTCGTCACGCCCTCAACTCCCCGGACTTCACCCCCCAATTTGAACCGCTGCTGGCTACACTTGAAGTAGAGGCCCGTTTTTCGATTTGTTAACCAATTGTCAGAAGGAATAAAGACGTTATGGGATTATTTGATCGCATCAGCCGCGTCGTTCGCGCCAATGTTAATGACATGGTGAGCAAGGCTGAAGATCCAGAGAAGATTTTAGAGCAGGCGATTATTGATATGCAGGAGGACTTGGTGCAGTTGCGCCAAGCTGTTGCTAAATCCATCGCCCAACAGAAACGAACTCAACAACAGTACAACCAAGCCCAGACGAATGCCAATCAATGGCAGAGTCGCGCTCAGTTGGCTCTGCAGAAGGGTGATGAGAATCTCGCTCGCGAGGCCCTGCAACGCAAGAAGTCTCATGCGGAAACGGCGGCCACGCTTAAGGCTCAGTATGATGGTCAGTCGGGCCAGGTTGATACCCTCAAACGCAGTTTGATGCAGCTAGAGAGCAAGATTTCTGAGGCGAAAACGAAGAAAAATATGCTCAAGGCCCGGATGCAGTCGGCGAAGGCGCAAGAGCAGTTGCAAAATAGCCTCGGTTCTCTCAATAGCAGTGGGGCGATGGGGGCGTTTGACCGCATGGAGGAGAAAGTCCTCGAAGCTGAAGCCACCTCTCAAGCCTCCGAAGAGCTAGTCGGTGGTGATTTGGAAAGCCAGTTCGCTCAGTTGGAATCTGGGAGTGATGTCGATGATGAGTTGGCGGCGATGAAGGCTCAGCTTTCGGGTGGCTCCGAGCCGGCTGGCGCACTTCCGGAAGGACAGGCCCCGGCGGCTGATGCGGAAGTTGATGATGAACTCGAAAAACTCCGGGCTGAACTGGATAATCTCTAGGGGTGAGGTTTGGGGTTTGGCGATCGCCTAATCTTAAGATCACGAATCTGAGATTGGGCGATCGCTGGTTTGTTTTGGCCTCATCTGGCTTTAAACTGGATGATGGGGATTTTGTTCTGTCCTGTCTCCCCTCAGGGATGTTAATGACAAAACCATGAGTGAACCGGTTACGATTAATGATTCTCAGTTCCAAGCTGAGGTGTTAGAGGCTGGCCAACCTGTTTTGGCCTATTTTTGGGCGTCTTGGTGTGGTCCCTGTCGCTTGGTGTCTCCTTCGATTGATTGGGCGGCTGGGGAATATGGCGATCGCCTCAAAATTGTTAAGTTAGAGGTCGATGCTAATCCAGAGTCTGTTAAACGGTGTAAGGTCGAAGGTGTGCCGGCGTTGCGGTTCTATGACAAGGGTGAGATGCTTGAGGCCAAGGAAGGGGCAATTACGCGATCGCAGCTTCAAGGGCTGTTAGACTCTCGTTTGGGGGCTTAACGCTCGGCACTGGCTGTCTCGTTCACGCTTTTGTTATGCTTCATTTCGCCCAACGCCTAACTTCGCTCCGTTCTAATGTTTTTGCAGATATGGATCGGGCCAAGGCGGCGGCCCGCCAGGCTGGACGAGACGTTATTGATTTATCTCTCGGTTCGTCGGATTTAGCGACGGCCGATTTTATTTTGCACGAGATTGAGCGATCGCTCTGGGATAGCCAAACTCATCAATATCTCCTCTTTCAGGGAACTCGGGCCTTTCGGGAGGCGGCGGCGGCTTGGTATCAACGACGCTATCGGATTGAGATTGATCCAGAAACGGAGGTGTTACCTCTGGTG
>CAZXWM010000242.1:0-3100 GCA_964644215.1 uncultured Phormidium sp. | reverse complement strand
AGGAGGGAACGGCTCATTTACCTCTAGCTTTGTTGAATCCTGGTGATTATGCGCTCCTGCTCGATCCAGGCTATCCTTCTCATTATGGTGGGGTGGCTTTGGCGGGAGGGCAGATTCATCGGCTACCTTTGCGGGCGGAACGGGAGTTTTTGCCGGATTTTAGTGAGATTCCTCCTCAGGTGTGCGATCGCGCTCGCATGATGGTCTTGAATTATCCCCACAACCCGACGACGGCGACGGCTTCTATTACGTTTTTCAAAGAAGCCTTGACGTTTTGCGATAAGTATAATACATCCTTGGTTCATGATTTCCCCTACGGGGATTTAGTGTTTGACGGTCATTGTCCTGCCTCGATTCTTCAGGCGGATGTCGAGAAACGTCGCAGTATTGAGTTTTTTACGCTCTCTAAGTCCTACAATATGGGCGGGTTCCGGGTGGGCTATGCGATCGGAAACCCGGAGTTGGTTTTAGCGTTGCGTCAGGTGAAGGCGGCGGTAGACTTTAATCAGTATCAGGGGATTTTTAATGGGGCGATCGCCGCTCTAAACAGTGACTTGAAAGCGGTTGAAGCTACGGTTGACTGTTTTCGTCAACGTCGAGATGCGTTTATCAAGGCGATGCAGGAGATTGGCTGGGTCGTTCCCACGCCGAAAGCTACTATGTATGTCTGGGCTCAACTCCCTGAACCTTGGCGTGGGGACTCGATTGGCTTTTGTGAGGCGTTGGTGCAAGAGACGGGGGTGGCTGTGTCTCCGGGGGTTGGCTTTGGAGAGAGTGGTGAGGGCTATGTTCGTTTTGCGTTGGTGCGATCGCCTCAAGTCTTAGCCGAGGCGGTGCAGCGAATCTCAATGTTTCTACGGAGATAGTTTTCTGTCGATGAACGGTTAATCATGATTGCCCCGATTTGTGCGAGTTAACACGGAGGAAAATGTCATAAAGCTAACCCCACTTCACGATAATCAGTAATTCTATTTAGAATCGCCAAATTCCTTTGCTGATCAGAGTTGGGGGATCTGTTTCAACTTCGCCAAAACTTTATAAAACTCGGGCAAAACTCAACACTAACTTTACCTACAGTCGCGATTCATTGCCTACAATGAGGGTAGGTTGAAATTGAGCAGGTCGGCGATCGTGCCAGAGCAGGCTGGGAGACTACGGCAAGTTTCCTGTCATTCTCCCCCAAATCTTAAGGTACAATCCGCCAACATCTACCCGGTATACGAACTTTATCTAAATCAAACTTAACGTAAGGACTCACCCATCATGTCTGGATTACTTCACAAAACTCTACTGAGCACCTCGGCGGTAGGCATTAGCCTCCTAGCCACAGCCCCAGCCTTTGGCGCAGGTTTAACAGGTGCGACTCTCAATGGCGGTAGTTACCTCTTATATGAACAGCAAGGGACCTCCACGGTTCTGAACAACGACGCGGACTTGGCAACGCTCCTGCAAGGAGATATCAATGCCCCCGGCGGTAATATTGAACTCTCGGGAATCTTGGGAGATGCCAATGCGGCCGATATCAATAATGCCACCACCCTATCGGGATTTCTCGATGGTGAGGCGATTACGGTCAGCAGCCTTACTAAGAGTGATTGGCTGTACACCCCCTATCAAGGCTACAACAGCTTTGCTGAAAAATGGTTCTCTGAGGCTTGGAACCATTCTGATACTGGCTTGCAAAGCTGGTTCGCTGACCAAGGTGCAACCAACTACACTTCGGCATTTTCTGCCTTTACAATGTTTGGAGGCTACGCTCGGTTTAGTGACCCGAACGTGAACTACGTCAACCAGAATAGCAATGGTGATGTCTCCATTGGTTTAGCCGGTCACCTTAATCACGATTCGGGACTCCAGTTGAGTGAAGTTGTCAAGGTTAACTATGGTGGCGAAACTCACTTCCTCTACGGATTGGGACAGGCTTTAGCGTCAGGCTTGGTGAATGACCAAGGTGAAGGCGCTGATGGCGTGTCTCACAGTGGTTTGTATAACTTGACGATTCCTGGAGAGCCGTCCACTGATATTCCTGAGCCTTCTACGATGCTCGGCTTGCTGGCCATTGGTGGACTGTTCGGACTCACCAAACGCAACAAGTCCAACGCCTAGTTTGGAGTCGGTGGAGGTGACGCTCAACCCTCAACCCAATCGCTAAACTCCAGACATTGGGGAGCCTGACGGCTCCCTTTTTTTGTCCGCATTGGGGTCAAAGTTGTTACAATGGCGTTACAATACGCGCGTTTTGCACAATCGTTTTATGGCTCAGTCGGTCGCCAATTGGCAGGAGATTACCCGAAGTTCTGTTCTGATTCCCGGAAATCCCAAAGGAATTGTTCACTTCCTCGGTGGTGCGTTTGTCGCCACTGCGCCTCAGGTGACTTATCGTTTCCTACTGGAATATCTGGCCCAACAACGCTATGTGGTGATTGCGACTCCGTTTGTGAATACCCTCAATCATGGGGAGATGGCTCAGGAGGCGTTGAATCGTTTTGAGCAAACTTGCGATCGCCTCTATGCTACAGGAAAACTGCGCAAACGGGGTTTGCCAGTCTATGGGGTTGGTCATAGTATGGGGTCTAAGCTACATCTACTCATCAGTAGCTTGTTCAATGTCAAACGGGCCGGCAATGTTTTGATGGCCTATAACAATTATCCAGCGCGGCGATCGATTCCCTTTGTTGAGCAGCTTTCAGTGCTGACGGATGTGGAATTTAGCCCATCTCCTGAACAAACCCAAGAGTTGATCGCCAGTCACTATGGGGTTCGACGCAATTTATTGATTAAGTTTCAAGATGACACGATTGACCAAACCCTGATTCTGCGTCCGGTGTTGGAGGGGATGTTTCCTGATTGGGTCAGTTTTCGCGTTCTCAAGGGAACTCATCTTACCCCGATTGCTCAGGATCTCCCTTGGGAGGTGGGACAGTCTTTCTCCCCTCTCGATGCGATGGCTCAATGGGTGAAACAGGGGTTCTACCGCGATTTGAATAGGTTGACGCAAGAAGTGGGATTCTGGCTCGATCCGACGACGGTGCGATAGGGGGGGGAAGGCAAGAGGCAAGAGGCAAGAGGCAAGAGGCAAGAGGCAAGAGGGGGGGGGGAA
>CAZXWM010000241.1:0-6607 GCA_964644215.1 uncultured Phormidium sp. | reverse complement strand
GAAATAGGCCAACCCTTGATCAACCTGAGCCGCATAGGGATCCTGACCCCCAGCACCTCCTTGAGCAACTCCTCGTGGTGAGCGGGCGATCGCCGTCAGGGCAACCGTTCCCGGTATAGCGAGCGTTGCAGCTTGAAGCAGATTTCGACGTTTCATTTAAGCGAACCTGTACAGCAGAGCATTAATATGAGAGTCAGTATAGCCAGCTTGCTTGTTGTTGTCAATTATTTGCAATAATATTGCAGCATATCCCCTATGCGATCGCAAGCTTCTTGCAAAAGATTCTAAATTATATGGAATCGGCATACCATAGCTCCTTTTAAAACCATCGCTCGTTCCTCTCCTCGTGACTTGGCTGATTTTTTAGTGATTAAAAAATCAGCAAAAACTATATAAATCTCAAATCAACTATGGATTTAAGCCCAAATCCCCGCGAAAGATTGTATTGACATCGCTAGTTTTTTGTGGTAGTAGGACTGAGCCGAAAGAACCGAGCGGAAAATTTTTCGGACTTTGAGGCTTGACAAGTCTCCAAGGGAATCCTTTAATGAAATTCATTCTTATTTAAGTTAATTGCAGCAATCGCCGATTCAAGGGCAGAGGGCTGTCGTTAATGAAAAAGATTTCTTTTAGCTGTTAGGGTTGCCCTTGTGGGGGCAATCCAAATTGGGGTGGCGTTGGACAAATCAATATTTGCCTCTAGCGGTTCCCGAGTTGATAACCTTAACCTGGTGTGTGGAGACGATGCAACAACAACAATTTTGGGCTGGATTCTGGCTAACAACAGTCACAGCGGCGATCGCCAGCCATCCAGTTCAGGCCCAAACAACGGAGATCACGGCGATCGAACTGATCCCGACTCAAGCGGGGTTAGAGCTTCTGGTTAGCACCGCGACTGAGCTGACTCCCTCGCAGATTTTCAGCTTTGCCGATGGAAATACCTTAATTATCGAGTTGGTCAATGTCCAGCTCCAACCGGGATTGGTGTCAAACCAGACGAATCCCGTCGAAGGGATTGAGTCCGTTGAGTTTGATCCAGTCGGGGGCGATCGCCTACAAATTTTAGTCACCGGTCAAACCGGGACTCCTGTTGCTGACCTAGTGCCGACGGCCGCTGGGTTAACAGTTCAAGTAACCCCCCCGAGTCAAGCCAGCGAAACGGATCCCCCTGAGATGGACTCCCCGGAGATGGTTGATGAACCAGATAGCGACGAAGAACCACTACTCATTGTGGTTACAGCGACCCGAACCGCCGAAGAGGCCGTTGATGTGCCTCGCTCTGTAACCGTGATTGACCGAGAGCAACTTGACCAACAAATCAACGTCAGTCAAAACCTCAACGATATTCTCGGTCGCTTAGTTCCCGGCTTTGGTCCGTCTTCTGATCGCGCTTTCACCGCCGCCTCCCTGCGGGGTCGTACCGCCTCGATTTTAATTGATGGCGTTCCCCTCAACGTCAACAACCGTGACTTTGACCGGGAACTGCGTACCATTAGTCCTAACGCCATTGAGCGGATTGAGGTGGTTCGTGGACCCAGTGCGATCTATGGTGCAGAAGCCACCGGTGGGATTATTAACATCATTACCCGGCAACCCGAGGACGGAGAACTCTCCCTCACCAGTAGTATTCGAGCCACCGGTGCTTTAGGCGATCTCGACAGCGACAGTTTGGGCGTTTCCCTAGAACAATTCGTCTCAGCACGAGATGGCATCACCGACTTTACCTTCTCGGCATCCATCGCCAATCCGGGAAACTCCTTTGACGCCGAAGGCGATCTAATTCCCATTATTCAGGGAACCGACGACTCTGAAACTGTTAACATCTTTGGTCGTTTTGGGTTTAACTTTACCGACGAACAACGACTGCAAATCTCGGCTAACTACTTCCAAGACGAACGCAATACCGGCATTATTTCCGATCCAATCGTCGATGAGATTCCCGGCGAACAAAAGGCGCGAGCCTTAGATGTAGGGCGTTTAGAATTTCCTGACGGTGGCGGTCCCCAGGCCGATCGCAATACCCTCTTGAACCTGGTCTACAGCCACGACAACATCCTTAATAGTGAACTCACCGCACAACTGTACTACCGTGATAACCTCAGCCGTGCCGATCCCCGCGATCGCCGTCCCCGGGCCTTTGGCATTTTCCAAGGACAGTTAGACTCGGAAAACTGGGGCGGACGCTTGGGCATGAACACCGCCTTGAGTGATGACTTTAATCTCCTCTGGGGCGCTGATTACGACCAGGAAGAAAGCTCGAATACGTTTAACCTGTTTGACCCCGATGACTTTGATGCCAGTAATGGCCGAGTCAATCGGCGGATTGAAGAGCGCATTTTAGTGCCTCCTTTTAATCTCGAAAGTCTGGGACTCTTTGCCCAGTTCCAATGGCAAGCGGCCGATCCCTTACGGTTCAGTGGTGGGGTCCGTTATGAAAATGTCAGTATGGATGTGGGGGACTACACCACCTTCTTCGGTGATTTCATTGAGGGAGGAGACAAGAATTTTGACGATGTCTTATTCAATGCGGGACTCGTCTATGACCTGAGTGATAATGTCAGCGTCTTTGGTAGCTTTGCTCAGGGGTTCACGGTTCCTGACTTTGGCTTAGTGCTAGGGTTTCCCGATCCCGGATTTTCTGTCGATTCCGATGTGACGGTGAACCAACCCCAAAAAGTTGATGAGTTTGAACTGGGACTTCGTGGAACTTGGAATAATGTGCAAGCTTCACTCTCGGGGTTTTATAACCAGTCCGATCTCGGGTCGAGCTTTGCATTTAACGAGGATACAGGTTTCTTTGATATTCTGCGGGCACCCGAGCGAGTCTATGGGGTTGAAGCGACCCTAGATGCCCAGATTGCGGAGGATTGGGCCTTGGGGGGAACCGTCAGTTGGTCAGAAGGAGAGGCGGATCTTGAGGATGATGGCAATTATACAGCCCTCAGCAGCGCCCGGATTCAGCCGATTAAGCTGACGGCGTATATCGAAAATGAAACCCTACCGGGTTGGCGCAATCGTTTGCAAGGGTTGCTGGTGGGCGATCGCAGTGATGCCTTTGATGACGATATCGATCCCAGTGCCATTGAGAGTTACTTTGTCCTCGATCTCATTAGCAGTATTGAGATTGGCAATGGAACTCTAGAGATTGGCATTGAGAATCTGCTGGATGAACAATTCTTCCCAGCTTATTCTCAACGCACCTCTGGTTTTTCAGAAACCTTCAATAGTGCCGGACGAGGACGAACCCTCAGTATTGGCTATCGATTGACCTGGTAGCTTGGTGGGAGATGCCAGTCCTCAAGGCGGTGGGTTCGAGTGCGTTCTGTTAGCTTGAAACCTGTCGGTCAATACCTAAAAACCGGTTGCAAGCCCGAACGCACCCTACCGCCAAGTCCTGGGTTCCCTGTTCCCTGTTCCGGTGTTCCCTATTCCCCGTTCCCTTGTTAAATGATGCGATCGCGTTGCTGGCTAAAACTGGGCCTACTCACGACAGTTTGTTATCTAACCCTAGCTTGTGGTGCTGCCCCTTCCGAGCGATCGCCCATGGCTGAGGGAGACTGTCGCCCCATTCGCCATGCGGTAGGTGAAACCTGTGTTCCCGAAGAGTTTGAGCGCGTCATGGCCCTCGATCCGGGGTCTTTGGGCAATAGCTTGGCGTTGGGAGTCACACCAATTGCGACAACGAGCTTAGATGGGGAGGTTCCTGATTATCTGCCGCTTCCCTCAGATGTAGCTGTAGTGGGACATCCAAGCCAACCCAACTTGGAACAAATCCTGGGACTCAATCCTGATTTAATTTTGATGGATAATCGCGTCGATCTCTATGAGCCACTATCTCAGATTGCACCTACAGTAGTCTCAGAAGATTGGCAAAGGTTGGCTTCGGAACCCCTGTGGAAACGAGATTTTAAGTTTCACGCCCAAGCCTTAGGGAAATCTGACAGGGGAACAGCCTTATTAGAAGAGTACAACCGGCGAATTAGCCAGTTACAAGATCAACTTGGCGATGGTCGTCAGACGTTGACGGTGTCGGTGGTCAACTTCCGCAGCGATCACGTGCGGGTGTATCTCAAAGACTCCTTTATCGGAACCATTCTTGAGGATGTGGGGGTGTCCCGTCCTCCCCTACAGGATCGCTCAGGGTTGGTGGAACGGATTTCCTTGGAAATTATCCCCGATTTGGATGCTGATGTGATGTTTCTCATTGTCTCAGACCCCGACAACACCGAGCTGGTAGAGCAGTTTACAAGTAGTCCCCTCTGGTCACAGTTGTCAGTGGTGCAGCGCGATCGCGTCTATTCAGTTTCGGCAGACACTTGGATTAATGGCTGGAATTTACTCGGGGTTCATGAGATCTTGGATGATTTGTTTGACACCCTCTCTGAGGAGGATTCCTAACTATGGGACGATTTGCCCGACTGTGGGCGAAGGGGGGGCGACCCTTTTTGATTCTATGGACTGGTCAAGCCGTGTCTCTCCTGGGAAGTCGCATGACCAATTTTGCCATCATGCTGTGGGCTTGGGAGATTACGGGACAGGCCAGCGCCTTGTCCTTTCTTTGGTTCTTTATCCAAGTTCCCCAGGTATTAATTTCACCATTCGCTGGAGCAATTGTCGATCGCTGCGATCGCAAGTGGTTGATGATTGTTGGGGATGCGATCGCGGCCCTATCAACCATTGGACTCCTCATCCTCTACAGCACTGGACATCTACAGATTTGGCATTTCTACATCACCGGAGCCATCAATGGTACATTTGCTCAAATCCAAGAATTAGCCTATTCAGCCTCTGTAGCTCTCATGGTTCCTAAACACCATTACAGTCGCGCCAGTAGTTTAGAGTTTTTCGCCAGTTATGGTTCACGGATTTTCGCCCCCGCTCTAGCAGGAAGTCTCTACCCCTTTCTCGGACTAACGGGGATTTTTGGCCTAGATTTAGCCACCTTTACCATTGCGGTGACAACCGTGCTTTGGGTGTCTATTCCTCAACCATCACGCTCCCAAGCGGACTTAGATTTAGGCATTTGGCATAACATGAAATTTGGCTTTCGCTATATTGCCCAACGCCCAAATTTGCGGCTATTTTTAATCTTGGCAGCCCTGTTTCAACTCATCCATGATTTAGGGGATGCTGTCTATGCGCCGCTAATTTTAGCCCGTAGTGGCAACGATGCAGCGGTGTTTGGGTCCGTTGGCACAGCGGCCGGAGTCGGGGGAGTTATCGGCGCCCTAGCAATGATGACCTGGGGAGGCCCTAAACCGCGTATTCATGGGGTGTTGTTAGGCATTATGGGGGCAGGTTTGAGTAAAACTATCTTTGCGTTTGGTCAGGGGCTACCTCTATGGCTACCGATGCAATTTTGCTCCTCTTTAAATTTCCCCCTATTGGGCAGTTCTCAACAGGCAATTTGGCTGTCTAAAGTTCCTCCAGAAATGCAAGGTCGCGTGTTTGCTGCCCGTTGGACTGCTGTACAGTTAGCCTCACCGGTAAGTTTCTTGATTGGGGGTCCGTTAGCTGATTTTGTCTTTGAGCCAGCTCTCGAACCTGGGGGCTTACTTGCACCCTGGTTCGGTCCAATGTTTGGCACGGGTACTGGCTCAGGTATGGCGCTATTTTATGCTCTTACCTCTGTGGGCTTATTTAGCTTAGGGGTCATCGGCTATTTTGTGCCAAGAATCCGTCATGTGGAAACCTTAGTCCCCGATCGCGATGCCGTTGTTTTGGTGAATTCTCATCATTAAGTTACTCTCATGACATCTAAATCTTCAGCTAATTTTGAATCGTCTCAATTCCGTTATTCTGAGTATGATATCTATGCTCGAATTTATAACGATAACATCGGCGATCGCCTCAGTCAACGGGCGATCGCTCCCCTGAATCATCTCCTTTGGGAAATATCGGCGCAGAATAACGATGGGGTCATGATGACATCAGAATGGGTTAGGTAGAGATTCATCCCAGGCCAGATAGGTGTTGACCTCGGCCCGCCGACGGAGGAGATGAGGTCTGCGACATGAGGGGATGGGCAACATTAAAAGAAATATTTAGCAATTGTATGGAATAATCTCACGGATGAATAGCCTGATGAGGTTCGGGGGACACTTGCTCGGGGTCTCCTGGGCTACTTTAGGCTTGTAAAGCTTTTAAAATAAAGGTTTTTGGATTTTAGCTGAACGAGTCCACCCTCGCCGAGACGCTCAATTTTAGTCAAGATTCATCGACAAGTTATTGACATTACTTTCTAACTAGCAGCATAATAAGCTCTGTCAAGGCTTAGGGGGTTGACAAAAGTCAGCCACCAGCGGACTTATCTTAAGGGTCATCTGATTCTCCAGTGCGGAACGGCCCAGACAGCACCGATGGACGGAATAAGGGAACACCATGTTACAGCACGCTAGTTTGAGTCGAGAATATCGTTTGCAGGATGTGGAACTGCTGCGGAAGGTTTTGCTGTACTGTTTGGGGGGCTCGGCGATCGCCCATGCCGTGCTATTGACCTTCAGCATTTTGTCTGGGCCTGCGAGTCCAACCCGAGTAGATCGAGATGACCCCATTGAGTTTGTCGTCATCGAAGAAATTCGCCCCGACTCCCAAGAGGTGACTGAGT
>CAZXWM010000240.1:0-6625 GCA_964644215.1 uncultured Phormidium sp. | reverse complement strand
AGAGAATCACCGCCACTTCACCCCGAGTCGCATCCCGATTGGGGTTGAGCCGATCGCCATCAGGATAATTCACCACCAAACCGCGCTGCACAGCCACCGCCACCGCCGGTTTCGCCGCCGTGGGAATCTCCCTGATATCCTGAAACCGCGCCAACTTAGAGACATCCGCCTCAGCCAAATTCTGGCCATTCACCAACGCCAACCAAATCGAGAGTCGCTGCACATTCACCTGAGGCGCAAAACGATCGCCCCCCACCCCCGACATAAACCCGCCCCGAGCCACCTCTTGAATCGCCTCAGCCGCCCAAAACCTTGACGGAACATCCCGGAAGGCGATCGCCTCCCGCAACGGCGGCGGATTAAACGCCGTCGCCAACAACGTCGCCAACGCTGCCCGCGATAGAGGCGCATCCGGGCGAAAGCTACCATCAGGATAGCCATTCACCAATCCCTTCGCCGTCAACACCGCCACAAACGGCGCAGTCCAATGATCATCTAAATCCATAAAAGCTGGCGCCGCCAGAGTATCCGCCGTAACCACATAAGGCGAGTTGAGCGGGGGAACCTTACCTAACTGCACCAACGCCTGATACACCGTCACCGCCACTTCCGCCCGCGTCATCGAAGTTTGAGGGTTTAAGCGGCGACGATTGGGATAATTAGCCACCAATTGCGCCACCGTCGCTTGAGCGATCGCCGTTTGAGCATACCTCGGAATCTGCTTGCGATCGGCATAAAACGACAGAACCTCCATGTCCGCCTGGGGGGCCAACCCCAAACCATTAACAATCGCCACCCAGGCCTGAGTCCGCGTCACCGGTTCATCAGGACGAAAACTCCCATTAGGAAACCCCGCCATAAACCCCATCTGGTTCGCCTTACGAATAGCCTGATAGCCCCAAAATCCCGCCGAGACATCTAAAAACACCTGCGGCTCACGCACCGACGGCACCTCAAAGGCCTTCGCCAAAATCGCCGCAAAACTAGCCCGCGTCAGCGGTGCATCCGGTAAAAAGCGGCGATTTCCCACCCCGGAAATAACCTGCCGTGCCAACAAATCCTCAATAAACGCCTCCGCCCAATGGCCAGCAATATCCCGTAACTCCCTCGGCAGAGGTGGGGCCACCTCCGCCGGGGCTAAGGCGGTTTCAAACTCCTGAAGATACTGAGCCGCCTCCGTTTGAGAAATCCCATAGACTTTAGAGAGTTGACCCCGTTGCGCCAACACCTGACGCACCTCAGAATTGGCAATTTCCGAGAGTTGCCGTCCTTGATGCAACGCCAAAGCCGCCGCAATGCCTAACCCCTGAGCCACCCCGACATTGTATTCAACAATCCGGCCAGCGGAGGAAGCATAACCAGGAAAGTCAGAGGCTGGACTCACCACCGCCAAATTGGCAACCGACTTGACTTGAGCATGATGAATCCCCACATTAAACACCGGTTTAGCATGAACACTCACACTCTCATAGCCCTTAGCCCGTGCTTTTTGGCCTAATCCCTCAATGCCACCGCGTACATCAAAATGATAGCCAAACGTCCCCAACGCTTCGGTGGCGGGGACTCCACCATCAAGCATTTTTGCACCACTGAGGGGACTCACCGCCCCGGCGATATTCCCCGCATGACGAATATAGAGTTCCTCCGCCGGACGTACGTCTGAAGCGCCAAAACTCTCCATAAACCAACGGCGCACTTGTTCAAATTCCCCTAACATCTCCTGAGTGGGCCGGGCGTTGTTACGGGCCAGGGCCTCGGCTTCAGAACCGGTGACAAACCACAAGAGAGAGTTCCAGGAGAGGCGATTCCCCGGCAAAATGGCCACGTTGCCATTATCAAGGAGAAAGCCAGTATCTTTGAGGGAAAAGGCTTTGTTGCGGCGAGCATGGTAGCCGATACTGAGGGCGCGCGATCGCACATCAATAAAATCGCGATCGCTATAGAGTTTCAACGGTCGTCCTTGAGCGTCTCTCAGGGAGTTCTCTAAAAACTTAGCAATGCCAGGATCTCCCCCAGAAGCCAGTTTTAATAATTGCTGTCCCATCGAACTCTGGGAATCGAGGAGATTGCGTAAATAGTAATCCTCCACCTCCCGGACTTTGGCGACACTCACGCCCTCCGTTTCAAAACACAGCGTCACCGGCAGTTCCGCCTCTGGGAGTCCGAAGGTAGCAAATCCTTGTAATTTCTTAACTCCAGCGGCTTGGGCCAGTTCAGCATTCACTGTAGCGTCAATGAACTGGCCCGCCAAAAAGGTCTCACCGCGCGTCAAGCGGATACCACTGAGGCGCGATCGCGTTTTCAACACCTCAGCGATCTCAGCCTGTCCCGTCATTAAGGCCCCCACCTCCCCCAACATGGCTCGTAGAGCAGCATTCGCCCGCAACGGATCGAGAGCAATAAACTGGACTTGGGCGCGTTTGAGAAATTCTTGATAAATAGCCGGAGGATCACCAAATGTATCTAATCCATGACGGCGACGGACATCGGCCCGAATGCCACTGCGATCGAGATAGGAGAGTCCGCCGCGCACTAGATGTCCGCCAATGAGTCCCGTCGCGGGGCCTTTGAGCATCAGCAGCGATCGCGGCCAATCCCCCGTCCGCTGACGCAACTCACGAGCCGCCGTCACTAACGCTAAAACACCGGGAACTTCATCACCGAAAACAATCAGATCAAAAGTGCGAACCATAATCAGATCACCATACAGGGGAGAGACCTCCAGTGTATAGCAATCCCCTGGCACGAGAGCCGCTGCCGGGCTGATTTGGTTAACGGACGGGACTGGCGGGATTCGAACCCGCGACCTAGCGCTTAGGAGGCGCTTGCTCTATCCATCTGAGCCACAGCCCCAAAACTTTGGACATGATAACAAGTCGTCGGCGGTGAGCAAAAAGTTCCCATGCCAACAGTCCCCTTCCCACCGTCTCATTTTGACGGTGTTCGACATTAACGGAGGGACATTCCCCCCAATCGTTTTTTGAGTAATGGTGATAGACTACGAGAAATCCGACTCCTAACTGCTTTGTCAGTCCAACCCCTAGATAAGACATCCTAGGTTCGTTTTATCCATTCACGGCTGTTCCTTACAAATCAAGCCAGACTCTTGAAACTACCCTGATTTGGTTCCAAACTTTTGTGTCTCAAACAACATTCAAACCCCTCGGCTCCGTTCTAACCTAGGTGTGAGACTGCCGACAGGAGGCCGAATACAGATGAGACCGGCAATGGATTGGATGAGAGCCGTATGACAGCCGAAGACTATAACCGAGAGCTTCTTGGGCGGGCTGCGGCCCGAGTGGCCATGATTGCAATTCTCCTAGGCATTTGGCGGAGACAGCAACTCTTGCCAGGCCATTTATCTGAGTTACAGGGGTTCACAGCACCTCTATGGAGTCAACCGAGGTTCGGTCAACCCGAGTTAGAATTTTGGCTGCCTCCAACGTTAACAACATTAATGGGTGTTCTGACGACGACAATTTTGCTAACGACAGTGTTAGTATTTCTGCACCGCTTGTATCGACGAATACGTTACCCACGTCGCGATCGCCGTGCTGTCGAATTTGCCCTCAATCGCGAACGTTTGTTTAATCACACCCTGATTGAAGCGAATCCCGCTTTTGTTGTAGCCATTTCTCCTGGGGGAGATGTGCTGCGCATGAATGAAGCGATGCTGACGGCCTTGGGCTACAGTCGAGAGGAGGTCATCGGCCGAGATTATTTGTCCAGCTTTGTGCCTCCTCAGGATCGACCCCGAGTGCGAGAGATTTTTCAAAATTTGATTCATGTCCAAGATATGACCCATAGCGAAACCTCTCTCTTAACAAAAGACGGACGGGTATTGTGGGTCGCCTGGCATGGTCGTGCGGTGCGTCAATGTCCCCAGGGCTGCTGTGAATTTATCATTGGTATTGGCAATGATATGACCGATCGCCAGCACACCATCCAAGCCCTCGCCACCGCTGAAGCCAAGTATCGCAGTATTTTTGAGAACGCCATTGAGGGAATTTTTCAAATTTCTCCAGAGGGCTATTACCTCAGTGCTAATCCTGCTTTAGCTACCATTTTGGGGTATGATTCTCCAGAGCATTTAATTCGTCAACTCGATAACATCGATCGCCAACTCTATGTTGATTCGAGTCGTCGAGCAAAACTGCTACGACTGTTACAAACTCAAAACGTTGTCTCAGGGTTTGAGGCAGAAGTGTATCGTCGCGATGGTTCGGTCGTTTGGATTTCTGAAGATGTCCGCGCGGTTCGCGATGACCATGGTGTTCTGCTGTACTATGAGGGGTCTGTGGTAGATATCACAGAACGCAAACGCACGGAACAACGACTGCGCTATAACGCCTCCCATGATGAATTAACAGGACTATGGAATCGGGGCTGGTTCCTCTCACAACTTGAACGCAGTTTGCGGCGATCGCGCCGTCATCAAGATTATCGTTTCGCGCTGTTATTTTTGGACTTAGATAATTTCAAAGGGGTTAATGATAGCCTCGGTCATGTGGTCGGCGATCGCCTGCTGTTAGAAATCGCCCAACGACTCGAACTCTGTTTACGTCCCGGTGACGCCCTGGCGCGACTCGGTGGGGATGAATTTACGATTTTGATGGAAAACATCGAAAATCTTGAGGAAGCCATTGAACTGGCTAAGCGCCTACAACAGTCTCTGCAAAGTCCCCTGCAAGTTGAAAATCATCGTATCTTCAGCCAAGCCAGCATTGGCATCGCGCCCGGTGATCCCAGCCACCAGCAACCTCAAGATTTGTTACAGGATGCCGATATTGCCCTCTATCGGGCGAAAAAGCAGAAACCCGAGGCCGGCTATGTTCTGTTTGATCGCACCATGCGTAGTCAAACCGTGCGACGGCTACAACTCGAAACCGATCTGCGGGGAGCGATTACTCGCCATGAGTTAAACGTAGTCTATCAACCCATTGTCTCCCTAGAGAGCTTAACTGTAACAGGATTTGAAGCCCTCGTCCGTTGGCGACATCCTCAGTACGGGAATATCTCCCCGTCTGAGTTTATCCCCATCTCCGAGGAAAGCGGCTCAATTCAGGCTTTAGGGGCCTGGGTGTTACGCACCGCTGGTTATCAACTACGACATTGGCAACAGACGGTTCTGGGATGCGATCGCCTCTCGATGAGTATAAACCTCTCGGGAAAACAACTCTCGCCGGCCTTTATTGAGCAACTCGATCGCCTCTTAGCCGAAACCCACCTCGATGGACAAACCCTAAAACTCGAAATCACCGAAACCGCCTTGATGGAAGATGTTGACACGGCGATCGCCCTACTCGAACAAATCCAACAGCGTCAAGTCGTCCTTTGTCTCGACGATTTTGGCACTGGCTATTGTTCCCTCAACTATCTGCACCGCTTTCCCATCCAAATTCTGAAATTAGATCGCTCCTTTGTCGAGCGCTTGTTTGACGGCGATAGCCAGCCTCCCATTGTGCAGGCGATCGTCAATTTAGCCCAACACTTACAGATTAAAACCATTGCCGAAGGCATTGAAAATTTACAGCAACTGCAATACCTGCAAGATCTCGGCTGTCATTACGGACAAGGATATTGGTTCTCTCGTCCCCTGGAATCCCAAGCGGCCGAAGAGATCCTACACAAACACTTTGATCCCAAAGCCTTAGCCAGTTAAAGTCGGCTGTATCTTGTTCCTCTCGGGTGATCCCCGGTCATCCGAGATCAGGTTGCTCGTCTTTTTCCTGGTCACATCTACGTCAAACCACGGTCATAGGATTGACAAAGCTGATGACATCATGTAACGCTAATGCCTAAATTTAGGCAGTGATCCCTTGGCGATCGCGCCTAAGGGTGCATCGTTCCTGGCCTAGAGCAAAATTTCAAGCATTCTTGACCCCATTCAAGGAATTGAAACCTGATGTTCTAGGTTTTGGATAAAATCAAAACCAACCTTTCATCTCTACTGAGCTGAGACTGTCGTTCTGGAGGACAGACCCATTAATCGTTCTTTTGACCCTAAGGAACTCCGTTCCCCATATCCCAACACCAATCGTACTAACACTGCACATCCCTCTATGCCAACCAACACGCTAGAACTGACCCCCGCTACAGACATCACCGAGTCCGTTCTGCATATTTGGGGACGGCAGTCGCTCGCCGGAGACGTAACCATCAGCGGCGCTAAAAACGCTGCCCTAGCCCTAATTGCCGGAGCTTTACTCTGCCCCGAAACCTGTCGTCTACGCAATGTCCCCGGACTGGTTGACATTGCTCGGATGGCGCAAATCGTCAGCGCCCTCGGGGTGAAACTGCACCGCGACGGGGATCTCATGGAAATCGATGCCACCCATATCGGTCAATCCCAAGCCCCCTACGAACTCGTTAGTCAACTGAGGGCCAGTTTCTTTGTCATTGGCCCCCTACTCGCTCGTCTCGGAGTGGCCAACGTTCCCCTTCCCGGCGGCTGCGCCATCGGCGCTCGTCCCGTTGACTTGCACGTTCGCGGCTTACAAGCCCTCGGCGCTGATGTCCAAATTCAACATGGCGTTGTTCGGGCCTGCATCACCGGCGGACGGCGTCGCTTGCAAGGAGCCAAAATTTATCTCGACTATCCCAGTGTCGGTGCTACAGAAACCCT
>CAZXWM010000239.1:4834-6642 GCA_964644215.1 uncultured Phormidium sp. | reverse complement strand
AACAAAGGGATTATTTCCCGGATTATGCCCCAGGAAGATATGCCCTATCTCCCCGATGGTACGCCCTTAGATATTGTCTTGAGTCCTCTGGGGGTTCCCTCCCGGATGAACGTGGGACAAATCTTTGAATGTATGTTGGCCTGGGCCGGCGATAATCTTAACTCCCGCTTCAAGATGGTTCCCTTCGATGAAATGCACGGAACCGACCAATCGCGGCAAACCGTCAACCGTAAGCTGCAACAGGCCCGCGATAAAACCGGCAAAGATTGGGTCTATGACCCCCAAAATGCCGGTAAAATTCAGGTCTATGATGGACGCACTGGAGAACCCTTTGACCAGCCGGTAACTGTCGGTAAAGCCTATATGCTGAAACTGGTTCACCTCGTCGATGATAAAATTCACGCCCGGTCTACCGGCCCTTACTCCTTAGTGACACAGCAACCCTTGGGTGGGAAAGCCCAACAAGGGGGACAGCGCTTCGGAGAAATGGAGGTTTGGGCCTTGGAAGCCTTCGGGGCCGCCTATACCCTGCAAGAACTGCTCACCGTCAAGTCCGACGATATGCAGGGACGCAACGAGGCCTTGAATGCGATTGTTAAAGGGAAAGCCATTCCTCGTCCAGGGACTCCCGAATCCTTCAAAGTGCTAATGCGGGAACTGCAATCCCTCTGCTTGGATATTGCCGTCCATAAAGTGGGAACCGCCGAAGATGGGAACAGCGTTGACGCCGAAGTCGATTTAATGTCCGATGTCTCCAGCCGTCGCGCCCCCAATCGTCCCACCTACGAATCCATGTCCAAAGGAGGAGACAACGAGGATTAAACCCCTCCCCCATCACGCCCCCACCTCCGCTGTCCTCAGCCCCCTATTTAGGGACTCAGCGAATCAGCGGAGGTCGATACCCCCCCCCTCATCCCACAGACTAGAGAACCTTCGGAGTACCCAAAACGATGCCAAAAGTCGAACAGCGCTTTGATTACGTCAAAATCGCCATCGCTTCCCCGGAGCGGATTCGCAGTTGGGGCGAACGGACGCTTCCCAACGGCCAGGTCGTCGGTGAAGTCACCAAACCCGAAACCATCAACTACCGCACCCTGAAACCGGAAATGGACGGCTTATTCTGTGAGCGCATTTTCGGCCCCGCCAAGGACTGGGAATGTCACTGCGGTAAATACAAACGAGTCCGCCACCGTGGCATTGTCTGCGAGCGCTGCGGCGTCGAAGTCACCGAATCCCGCGTGCGTCGTCACCGCATGGGCTACATCAAATTGGCCGCCCCCGTGACCCATGTTTGGTATCTCAAAGGGATTCCCAGCTACATGGCCATCTTGCTGGATATGCCTCTGCGAGATGTCGAGCAAATCGTCTATTTCAACGCCTATGTCGTCTTAAATCCCGGCAACGCCGATAACTTGGCCTACAAACAACTGCTCCTCGAAGACCAATGGATGGAAATCGAAGAACAGCTCTACGACGAAGATTCCCAACTCGAAGGCATCGAAGTGGGAATCGGCGCCGAAGCCGTCCAGCAGTTGCTGGCAGATATGGAACTCGAAGCCATCGCTGAGAAGCTGCGGGAAGACATTTCTAACTCCAAAGGGCAAAAACGGGCCAAACTCATCAAACGACTGCGGGTGATTGATAACTTCATCGCCACCAGCGCTCGGCCCGACTGGATGGTTCTCGATGCCATCCCCGTGATTCCCCCGGACCTGCGCCCGATGGTGCAACTCGATGGCGGACGCTTCGCCACCAGTGACCTCAATGACCTCTATCGTCGGGTCATTAACCGCAATAACCGACTGGCG
>CAZXWM010000239.1:0-4824 GCA_964644215.1 uncultured Phormidium sp. | reverse complement strand
AGATTTTGGCCCCGGAAATTATCATCCGTAACGAAAAACGGATGTTGCAAGAAGCTGTCGATGCCCTCATCGACAACGGACGGCGCGGACGTACCGTCGTCGGTGCCAATAATCGCCCCCTGAAATCCCTTAGCGATATTATTGAAGGGAAACAGGGACGGTTCCGTCAGAACTTGCTCGGGAAACGGGTGGACTACTCTGGACGGAGTGTGATTGTCGTCGGGCCTAAATTGGAAATTCACCAATGTGGCTTACCTCGGGAGATGGCGATCGAATTGTTCCAACCTTTCGTGATTCACCGTCTTATTCGTCAGGGCATCGTTAATAACATCAAAGCCGCCAAAAAACTGATTTCTCGCAACGACCCCAACATCTGGGATGTCCTCGAAGAAGTCATCGAAGGCCACCCCGTCATGCTCAACCGGGCGCCGACCCTGCACCGTTTGGGGATTCAAGCCTTTGAGCCGATTCTCGTCGATGGTCGCGCTATCCAACTGCACCCCCTCGTCTGTCCGGCCTTTAACGCTGACTTTGACGGAGACCAAATGGCCGTTCACGTGCCTCTCTCCCTCGAAGCCCAAGCCGAAGCGCGGCTGCTGATGTTGGCTTGTAATAACATCCTCTCGCCTGCTACTGGGCAACCCATCGTTACGCCGAGTCAGGACATGGTCTTGGGCTGCTATTACCTCACCGTCGACAACCCAATTGTTCAAGATGACAAAGAACAGACCTTTGCTAACCTCAAAGACCTCATCATTGCCCATGAACGGGGATTAGTACACCTCCACAAATACGTCTGGGTGCGTCTGAGTCCTGATGACAACGTCGTCACCGGAGGCGACGACCCCCTCATTGATGAACAAACCTTCGACGATGGCAGCGTTTTGAAACGTTACCAATACAGTCGTAAACGCTTCGATGCTGATGGAAAACTCGTCACCCAATATGCCTATACCACCCCAGGGCGGGTTATCTATAACCAAGCCATTCGAGAAGCTCTAGCCTAGCGGCCCTTCTCAAGCAGCGGGACGACCTTCGCCCGCTGCTAAGCTCATCCTCCCTGCCTATCACACCCGTCAACGTTGAGAGACTATGCTCTTTTACAATCGAGTCGTCGACAAAAAACAACTGCGCTCCCTGATTGCTTGGTCCTTTAGCTATCATGGAACCGCAAAAACCGCCCAAATTGCTGACCACCTCAAAGACCTGGGCTTTCGCTATGCCACCCGTGCGGGGGTGTCCATTAGTATCGAGGACTTGCAGATTCCTCCCTCTAAGCCGCAATTGTTGACCACGGCCCAACAAGAAATTGATGTGACGGAGGCTCGCTACACCCGAGGTGAAATCACTGAGGTGGAGCGTTTCCAGAAAGTTATTGACACCTGGAGTACCACCAGCGAAGAACTCAAAGACGATGTGGTCACCAACTTCAAACAAAGTGACCCTCTCAACTCCGTCTATATGATGGCTTTCTCCGGGGCGCGGGGGAATATCTCCCAGGTGCGGCAGTTGGTGGGAATGCGGGGCTTGATGGCCAACCCACAAGGGGAAATCATCGATTTACCCATTAAAACCAACTTCCGGGAAGGTTTGACGGTCACTGAGTACATTATTTCCTCCTATGGTGCCCGTAAAGGTCTCGTCGATACCGCCCTGCGGACGGCCGACTCGGGCTATCTCACCCGTCGTCTGGTGGACGTGTCCCAGGACACCATTGTTCGGGAACTCGACTGTGGAACCCAGCGCAGTATCCCTCTGCAAAGTATGCGTAGCGGGGAACGGGTCTCGATTCCTTTAGAAACTCGTCTGCTGGGTCGGGTTTTGTCCGAAGATGTGCATCACCCCAAAACCGGGGAACTGATTTCCGTCTCCGTCCATAATCGCCATGAGGGTTGTGAGGAAGTCATTGAGTCTCGGCGTAATCAGGTGATTTGTCAGGAACTGGCTGATGCCATTGTTGCTGCTGGCCTGAACGAAGTGCGGGTGCGATCGCCCCTGACCTGTGAATCAGCCCGTAGCGTCTGTCAACATTGCTACGGCTGGAGTTTGGCCCATGCCGAACTGGTGGACCTCGGTGAAGCCGTAGGGATTATCGCCGCCCAAAGTATCGGCGAACCCGGAACCCAGCTCACCATGCGTACCTTCCACACCGGCGGGGTGTTCACCGGGGAAGTGGCCCGACCCGCCAAGGCCCCCTTCAACGGAACCGCACGCTACGGCAAAGACCTCACCGCTCGTCCCTACCGGACGCGCCACGGGGAAGAAGCCTACATGGTCGAACAAGCCGGAGATCTCGTCATTGAACCCAGCGGTAAAGGCAAACGCCATAGCATCTTCTTGCCTCAAGGCTCAACCCTGATCATCCGCGATGGCGACAGCGTCAGTGCCGATGAATTTATCGCCGAAGTTCCCATCGGCAATGCTCGCACCCGTAAAAACACCGAGAAAGCCACCAAAGACGTGGCCACCGACATTGGCGGTGAAGTCAAATATGCCGGCGTCATCCCCGAGGAGAAAAAAGACCGTCAGGGCAACACCACCATCATCGCCTCACGCGGTGGCTTGATGTGGGTGCTAAAAGGCGAAGTCTATAACCTGCCGCCTGGGGCAACTCCCGTCGTCAAAAACGGCCATTCCGTTGCCGCCGGGGATATCTTGGCCGTTACCGAAACCCCCAGTGAAACCGGCGGTATTGTGCGGATTCCTCAAGACGCTCTCCCCTCCCCCGAAGATGCCGGAGAATCGAGTCTGGCCCCGGCGCCGATGATTCCCAAAGAAGTCGATATCATTACCGCCTCAGTCCGTCTCGACAGTGCCAAAGTCACGACTGTAACCAGTCAAGGCCGCGACCATTACATCGTCTCGACGCAACAGGGGCAAGAGTTTACCCTCACCGCTACTCCTGGCACTAAAGTGCGTAATGGCCAAGTGGTGGCCGAACTGATTGACGACACCTACAAAACCCATACTGGGGGGATTCTTAAATACGGAGATATCGAAGTCGCCAAACGGGGCAAAGGCAGTAAAGCTGGCTACGAGATCACCAAAGGGGGAACCATGATCTGGATTCCCGAGGAAACCCACGAAATCAACAAAGACATCTCCCTACTCGAAGTCGAAGACGGGGACTTTGTTGAAGCCGGCACCGAAGTCGTCAAAGACATCTACTGTCAGAACAGTGGCATTGTCGAAGTTGTCCAGAAAAACGACATTCTGCGGGAAATCTCCATTAAAGCCGGAGACTTCCATCTCTTAGACCTCAGCAGCAACGCAAAACTCAGCGTTCCCGAGCAGAGCCTCGTCCATCCGGGCCAAGAAGTTGCCCCAGGCTTGGTTGCTGAGTCTCTCTGTTTCGTTGAATCCGTCACCACCCCCGAAGGAACTGGGGTGCTACTGCGTCCGGTTGAGGAGTTCCAAGTTCCCGATACTCCCTCAGTTCCCAGTCAGCAACCGGCGGAAGGCCAAGAAAACGCCTTCCCCATCGCCCTGCGGCCGGTGCAACGGATGTTGCCTTTCAAAGATGGCGAACGCATTAAATCCGTCGAAGGCCAAGAACTCATCCGCACCCAACTGATTCTGGATATTGGCAGCGATGCTCGTCACCTAGAAGCCGACATCGAACTGGTCCCTGATGAGGAAGACGATGAAGCGATGCGTCTGCAATTGGTGGTCATCGAATCCCTCACCGTGCGTCGGGAAAACACCAACGTTGACCCTCTCTTTACCAGTACCACTAGCACCCGTCTGTTGGTACAAGACGGCGACCAAATCGAGCCTGGCTCGGTGGTGGCTCGTACGGAAATCGCCTGTCGTAATCCGGGGATGGTGCGCGGGATTCGTGAAGGTACGGAAGCCACCCGCCGGGTTCTGATTGTCAGTAAAGACGATCGCTTTAGCCTCGATCTCGGGGGGGCTGAGCCTCAAGTCAAAGAAGGAGATCTACTCGTTAGCGGTGCTACGCTGGCTGAAGGGCTGACCCTGGAAGAATCGGGGCAAGTGGTTGAGATTCACGATAACGAGATGGTCTTGCGTCACGCTCGTCCTTATCGCGTGTCTCCGGGCGCGATTCTCCATGTGGATGATGGCAGCTTGGTGCAACGGGGGGATAACTTGGTGCTACTGGTGTTTGAACGGGCGAAAACTGGAGACATCATTCAGGGGCTACCTCGGATTGAAGAACTCCTCGAAGCCCGTAAACCGAAAGAGGCCTGCGTCCTTAACCGTCGTCCAGGAACGGCTCAGGTCGTCTATGAAGATGATGATTCGGTTGAGATTCGTATCGTCGAAGATGATGGCACGGTCTCGGAGTATCGCACCCTGTCAGGACATAATGTGCTGGTGGTGGACGGTCAACGGGTGGATGTGGCTGAACCCCTCACTGATGGTCCCTCAAACCCCCATGAAATCCTTGAATGTTGGTTTGACTATCTGGCCCCTTCGGGAACCTATGAGGCGGCGTTGACGGGCTTTAGCAATGTGCAAACCTTCTTGGTGAACGAAGTCCAGTCGGTGTATCAATCCCAAGGGGTGGATATTTCTGACAAACACATTGAGGTGATTGTGCGTCAGATGACCTCGAAGGTGAAAATCGATGATGGCGGTGACACGACGATGTTACCGGGTGAGTTGATTGAGCTGCGTCAAGTTGAACAGGTCAATGAAGCCATGGCTATCACTGGCGGCGCTCCGGCTCAATATACGCCGATGCTGTTGGGGATTACGAAAGCGTCTCTCAATACGGATAGCTTTATTAGTGCGGCGAGTTTCCAAGAAACGACTCGTGTACTGACGGAAGCGGCCATTGAGGGTAAATCGGACTGGTTG